>NZ_VRVG01000111.1:0-19213 GCF_008040085.1 Methylobacterium sp. WL7
ACGCCGCCCGCCGCGGCGACCGCAACCGCACCTCCTGCGCCGGCGCCGGCCGCCCCGCTTCCCGCCACCCCTCCGGAAAAGGCCCCGGATAAGTGACGGTGGCCCGATTGAAGGCAAGACCCGCCGTTTCCCCCCGCGAGCGCGAGGTGTCCCGACAGGACCCGCGGTCGCGGCCCGTCCGCCTGAAAGATCAGTCGGCCGAGGTCGCGCGCGAGCCGGCGCGGGCGGCCGCGGAGGCCGTGCCGGTGGACCGAACGCTCTCGGCGGCAAGCCGCCACGGCCTCGACGCCTTCGCGTTCTTCGTGGCCAACCTGCAGACCGGGTTCGGGCCGTTCCTGGCCGTGTACTTCTCGCAGGCGAAGTGGACCCAGTCGGATATCGGCTTCGCCCTCACCGTGGGCAGCCTCGTCGCGCTGCTGGGCCAGGTGCCGGGCGGCGCCTTCGTCGACGTGGTGCGTTCGAAGCGCTTCGCCGCCGCGGTGGCGGTGATCGGCATCTCGGGCAGTGCCTTCGCGCTGGCGGTCTGGCCGAGCTTCCCGGTGGTGCTCCTGGCCATGGCGGTGCATTCGGGGGCGAGCTGCGTGCTCACGCCGGCCATCGCGGCGATCAGCATCGGGCTGGTCGGGCGGGCCCGGGCGGGGGAGCGCCTCGGCCGCAACGCGAGCTTCGCGGCGGTCGGCAACGCGCTCGGCGCCGCCGGCATGGGCGCCATCGGCTACTATATCTCGAACGGCGCGGTGTTCTACCTGACCGCGGCCCTGGTGGTGCCGACGATCATCGCGCTGACGCGGATCCGCGCCGACGAGATCGACGCCAACGTGTTCAAGGACGCGGTCCCCGAGGCGGCCTCCAAGTCGGACGCCAAGTCGGCCTCGGCCCAGAAGCCCCGCGCCGCCGGGCAGGACGGCGTCCGGGCGCTGCTGACCAATCGCGGGCTCCTGTGCTTCGCGGCCTGCATGGTCCTGTTCTTCCTGGCGAACGCCGCGATGCTGCCGCTGGTGGGCAGCGTCCTCACCCTGCGGGCGAGCGAGACCGCCACCGCGCTGATCGCGGCCTGCATCATGGTCCCGCAGGCGGTGCTCGCCGTGAGCGCCCCCGCGGTCGGCCGGGCCGCCGAGCGGTTCGGCCGCTACCCGGTGCTGCTCCTGGGTTTCGGCGCGCTGCCGGTCCGCGGGCTGATGCTCGCCTACACCACGAACCCCTACGGCCTGGTCGCCATCCAGGTTCTGGACGGGATCTCCGCCTCGGTGCTGGGCGTGATGGTGCCGCTGGTGGTCTCGGATCTCACCCGCGGCACGGGACGTTTCAACCTTGCGCTCGGCGCGGTCGGCACCGCGATGGGCGTGGGCGCCGCGCTCTCGACGTCGATCGCCGGGATCATGGCGGACCGTCTGGGCAGCCACAGCGCCTTCCTGGGACTGGCCTTCATGGGCTTCGCGGCCTTCATGCTGGTGGCGCTGATCATGCCCGAGACGCGCCAGCCGACGGAGGAGGCGTGATCCGCGGCATCGGATTCGCTTGCATGTATCCACGCCGCTCAAGCGGCGTTCAGGTTTGAGAGATAAAAGCGCGCGGGAGGTGCGGGCCGGTGCAACATATGGCAACGCTGTTGCGTTGCCGCTGCGGGTCCGACTGCGCCCGCGTTGCACTCCGCCTCAGCCCGCACCAGCCAGTGCCGCGTGAATACGGAATGGTCACCGCGATGGAAGAGCTGCACCAATACGCTGAGAGGCCCTTCGCCTTCGTCGGGCGATACCTCCGGCGCCGCTGGGTGCCCCACCTGGTGATCCTGATCTCCGTGCTCGGTGCGGTCGGGTTCTCGGTCTCGACCGACTATGCCCTCAAGGGCGTGGTCGACGCGCTGACCAAGGGGCCGGGCCCGGGCAACACCGTGGTCTGGGGGGCGCTCGCCGTCCTGATCGGCTTCATCGCGGCCGACAACATGCTCTGGCGCGTTGCGGCGCTGACCGGGGCCTTCACGTTCGTGGGCGTCACCGGCGACATCCGGCGCGACCTGTTCCGGCACATGACCGGCCATTCGCCGACCTTCTTCTCCGACCGGCAGCCGGGCACCCTGGCGTCGCGCATCACGGCGACTTCGAACGCGATCTTCACGGTCGAGAACATGTTCGTGTTCAACGTGATGCCGCCGACCGTCGCGGCCTTCGGATCGATCGCCTACATCGCTACCGTCAACACCACCATGGCGGCGATCCTGGCCGGCGTCTTCGCGGCCGTCGTCGTGCTGATGTTCAAGATGGCGGCGGCCGGCAAGCCGCTGCACCACGACTTCGCGGCCAAGGCGGCCTCGGTGGACGGCGAGATGGTGGACCTCGTCGGCAACATGTCGCTCGTGCGCGCCTTCTCGGGCTTCAAGCGCGAAGGCCAGCGCTTCGAGGGCACGATCGCCACGGAGATGCGCGCCCGGCGCTCGTCGCTGCTCTACCTCGAGAAGCTGCGCATCGTGCACGCGGTGCTGACCGTCTTGGCGGTGTTCGGCCTGCTCTACTGGGCGATCCAGATGTGGGAGGCAGGCCAGGCGACCAACGGCCAGGTGGTGCTGGTCTGCACGCTCGGCATCCGCATCCTGGCGGCCACCCGCGACCTCGCGGTGGCCCTGGTCGACGCGACGCAGCACACCGCCCGCCTTGCCGAGGCGCTGCACACCCTGCTGCAGCCACACGACCTCGTGGACCATCCGGAAGCCAAGCCGCTCGCCGGCCAGGGCGCCAAGATCGAGTTCGACCACGTCGCCTTCAATTATCCGGACGGGCGCCCGGTGTTCACCGATTTCGACCTCGTGATCGAGCCGGGCCAGAAGGTCGGCCTCGTCGGCAAGTCGGGCGGCGGCAAGTCGACCCTGTTCTCGCTGCTGCAGCGCTTCTACGACGTGAAGAGCGGCGAGATCCGCATCAACGGCCAGAAGGTCGAGCTGGTGACCCAGGAATCCCTGCGCGAGGCGATCACGGTCGTCCCGCAGGACGTGTCGATGTTCCATCGCTCCCTGCGCGAGAACATCCGTTACGGCCGGCCTGAGGCCACCGACGAGGAGGTCTGGCAGGCCGCCGAGGCGGCGCGCTGCACCGAGTTCATTCAGGCTCTGCCGGAGGGCTTCGACACGATGGTCGGCGACCGCGGCGTGAAGCTCTCGGGGGGCCAGCGCCAGCGCATCGCCATCGCGCGGGCCATCCTGAAGAACTCGCCGATCCTGCTGCTCGATGAGGCGACCTCGGCGCTCGACGCGGAATCGGAGCAGGCGATCCGTCAGGCGCTCGCGAACCTCATGAAGGGCCGCACCGTCATCGCCATCGCCCACCGCCTGTCGACGCTGCAGGACTTCGACCGGATCGTGGTGCTGGAGGGTGGCCGCATCATCCAGGACGGCTCGCCCGACAACCTGACCCACCTCGACGGCTTCTTCCGCGAACTGATGAAGAAGGAATCGATGTCGATGTCCCTGGCGGCGGCCTGATCGGGGCGCACCGCGAGGCCTGGCCGTGCCCGATCTCGACAGCGTCGTCCGGGAGATCTCCGACGAGATGGCCCTGCGCTCCGACCGGGGCGCGGTGGCCGACTACATCCCCGAACTCGCCCTCGTGGACCCGAACCAGTTCGGCATCGCGGTGATCGATGCAGACGGTGCCGTCACCGTCGGCGGCGACAGCGAGATACCGTTCTCGATCCAGAGCGTGTCGAAGGTGTTCACGCTCACCCTGGCGCTCGGCATGGTCGGCGACCGGCTGTGGAAGCGGGTCGGGCGCGAGCCCTCCGGCAACCCATTCAACTCGATCGTCCAGCTGGAGCGCGAGCGCGGGGTGCCGCGCAACCCGTTCATCAACGCCGGCGCCATCGCGGTGACCGACGTGATCCTCTCGGGTCACGCGCCCCGGGAGGCTTTGGGCGAGATCCTGCGCTTCATGCAGTTCCTGGCCCAGGACCCGACCATCACCATCGACGAGCAGGTGGCGGCCTCCGAGAAGCGCACCGGCTTCCGCAACACCGCGCTCGCCAACTACATGAAGTCCTTCGGCGTGATCGAGAACCCGGTGGACTACACGCTCGGCGTCTACTTCCACCACTGCGCCATCGCGATGACCTGCCGACAGCTCGCCATGGCGGGCCGGTTCCTGGCCCATAACGGCCGCAACCCCTCGACCGGGCACAATGTCGTCTCGGCCGAGCGGGCGCGCCGCATCAACGCGATCATGCTGACCTGCGGCCACTACGACGGCTCGGGCGAGTTCGCCTACCGGGTCGGCCTGCCGGGCAAGAGCGGCGTCGGCGGCAGCATCCTGGCGGTGGCGCCCGGAAAGGCCTCGATCGCGGTCTGGTCGCCGGGCCTCGACGCGGCGGGCAATTCCCATCTCGGCCGCGTCGCCCTGGAGCGCCTGACCCAGCGGATGGGCTGGTCGGTGTTCGGGGTTTGAGGCGCGTTCGAGTTCAGCGTGCCACCGTGACCGCCAGCTCGACACCGACAGCCTTCTGGACGCTGCGCAGGATCGCGAACAGGTTGCTGGCGGTCGGGTTGCCGGAAGGGCCCAGCATGCGCATCAGGCTCTTCGAGGTCGAGCCCGTCTCCTGCGCCAAGCGCTCGAACCCGACGGTGGCATTGACGCAGTCACGCAGAAGCGCCTTCCCTGTGTCCACCTCCCCCGCCAGGAAGAGTTCGACCGCCTCCGTCAGGAGTGCGGCACGGAAGGCGGGGTCGCGCTGGGCTCGGGCCTTCACCGTCTCCTTGAAGCTGCGCGTCAGGGCCATCATCCCTCCTTCTTGCGCCGTTTGTATACGGCCCAATGTGCACGGGCCTCGCTGATATCCTGTTGCTGCCGTTGCTTGCTTCCACCGCAGAGCAGGAGGATCAAGGCGCCTCCGTCCCGTCCGAAATAGAGTCGGTATCCCGGTCCCCAGTCGATCCTGTACTCTTCGACGCCGCCGCCCACCGACTTGGCGTTGGACAGGTTGCCCTGCTCCATCCGCAAGAGCGCAACCGTCACCTTGGCAGCCGCCTGATCGTCGAGAGCGTCGAACCATTGGGCGAAGGGACTCCGCCCACGATGATCGATGAACTCCCGGACCCTCATCCAAATAGTACCATATACGTGACCTTTTGCGCCAGCGGATCCCGATCCGACTCACGCGTGGTCACCACAAAAGTGCACCAACGAACCCTTGCAGGCGTGACAGTTCCAAGGCAGTGGCGAACGGATAGGGACAACACTGGGTACGGGAGACGCGGGCGGATGGCGACGACACGGATCGCGCAGCCCGAGGGAAGCATCCTGGACCCCGGCGCCATCCTGGCCCGCCTCGACCGGTTGCCGCCGACGCGCACGGTCTGGCGCCTCGTGGCTTTGCTCGGCCTCGGCTTCTTCTTCGAACTCTACGACCTGCTGTTCACCGGCTACGTCGCCCCGGGCCTCGTGAAGGCCGGGATCCTGACGCCGACCACCCCCGGGCTGTTCGGCGCGAGCGGCGTCGCGAGCTTCGTGGCGGCCCTGTTCACCGGGCTGTTCATCGGCACCCTGGTCTGCGGCTGGCTGGCCGACCGGTTCGGCCGCCGGGCGATCTTTACGTGGTCGCTCCTGTCCTACACGGCCGCCAACGTGGTGATGGCCTGTCAGACCGAGGCGTTCGGGCTCAATCTCTGGCGGTTGATCGCCGGGATCGGCCTGGGCCTCGAGATGGTGACCATCGGCAGCTACCTCTCGGAGCTGGTGCCGAAGGGGATCCGCGGCCGCGCCTTCGCCCTGTGCCAGGGCATCGGCTTCACCGCCGTGCCGGTGGTGGCGTTCCTGTCCTACCTGCTGATCCCGACGGCGCCGCTGGGGATCGACGGCTGGCGCTGGGTGGTGCTGATCGGCGCCACCGCGGCGATCGGGGTCTGGTGGCTGCGCGCGGGCCTTCCGGAGAGCCCGCGCTGGCTGGTCGAGCGCGGGCGGCTCGCGGAGGCCGACGCGGTCCTGCGGCGCCTGGAAGGCCAGGTCGCCGCCGAGTATGGCCGCCCCCTGCCGCCGCCCGCTCCACCGGAGCCGATCCAGAGGCGGGGCGCGTTCGGCGATCTTTGGGTGCCGCCGTACCGGCGCCGGGCATTGATGATGGCCGGCTTCAACGTGTTCCAGACGGTGGGCTTCTACGGTTTCGCCAACTGGGTGCCGACGCTGCTGGTGGCGCAGGGCATCACCATCACGTCGAGCCTCGCCTACACGGCGCTGATCGCGCTGGCCGCCCCGGTCGGGCCGCTGATCGGGCTCGCCATCGCCGACCGGTTCGAGCGCAAGCACGTCATCGTGGCCGCCGCGCTGGTCTACATCGCCTGCGGGCTGACCTTCGCGCAGACCCGGGATGTCCCGACGATCGTCGCGCTCGGGATCGGCCTGACGCTGGCCTCCAACGTGATGTCCTACAGCTTCCACGCCTACCAGGCCGAGCTGTTCCCCACCGGCATCCGCGCCCGGGCCGTGGGCTTCGTCTATTCCTGGAGCCGCTTCTCGGCGATCTTTACGGGGTTCGTCATCGCCTTCGTGCTGCGCGAGGCCGGCACCCCGGGGGTTTTCCTGTTCATCTCCGCGGCGATGCTGGCGGCTGGGTCGCTGGTCGGGCTGCTGGGGCCGCGCACCCGCGACGTGGCGTTGGAGAAGATCGCGGGGTGAGGCTCGCCTCGGTGCGGTAGCGAATCGTGATACCTTAAAGCCATGATCGCGCAGCCGAAGCCCCGGATGAATGTCGACGAGTTCTTGGTCTGGGCCGAGGACCAGCCGGGACGCTACGAGCTGGTCGAAGGCCAGGTTGTCGCGATGTCGCCGGAGCGGGTTCGGCATGCGGAGGTCAAGGCCTCGGCTTATCTCGCCCTCCGATCCGCCCTGAACCGGACGCAGCTCCCCTGTCGCGCATTGCCGGACGGGATGAGCGTGCGCATCGACGACACGACGGTCTTCGAGCCCGACGCCCTCGTCTATTGCGGCGCGCGTGCGGACCCGGACGCGATCGAGATCCCCAATCCGATCCTCGTGGTCGAGGTGCTGTCGCCCAGCACGGTTACAGTCGATTCCGGCAGCAAGCTATCCGGCTATTTCAGCATCGCCAGCGTCGCGCATTATCTGATGATCGACCCGGTCAAGCGCCTGGTCATCCACCATGCGCGCGGCGCCGAAGGGCTGATCGCGACCCGGATCGCCACCGAGGGCACCCTCGACCTGACCCCGCCCGGCCTGAGCCTGTCCGTCGCCGAGCTGTTCGCCGATCTCCCGCCCCCCGCAGAGCCCGCGGCTTGATCCGATCCGAGGTGGATGTCACAGCGGCGCAAACGCGAATCAGGACGCCCGGATGACCACACCCCTCGATCTCCTCGTGCTCGGCAACGCCATCGTCGACGTGATCGCCCGCACGGACGACGCCTTCCTGGACGCCCAGGGGGTGACCAAGGGCGCGATGCAGCTGATCGACGAGGAGCGCGCGGAGGCCCTGTTCGCCGCGATGGGCCCGGCCACGATCGTCTCGGGCGGCTCGGGGGCCAACACCGCGGTGGGCGCGGCCCTGCTCGGCGCCAAGACCGGCTTCGTCGGCAAAGTTCGGAACGATGAGCTCGGCGGCCTGTTCGGCCACGACCTCAAGGCCACGGGCGTCGGCTTCACGGTTCCGCCGGCGACCGAGGGGCCGGCCACGGCCCGCTGCTTCGTGCTGGTGACGCCCGACGGCGAGCGCACGATGAGCACCTATCTCGGCGCCTGCCAGGGGCTGAAGCCCGAGGACGTGGACCGGGCGCTCGTTGCCTCGGCCCGGGTGGTCTACCTCGAAGGCTACCTGTGGGACCCGCCCGCCGCCAAGGATGCGTTCCGCAAGGCGGTCCAGATCGCCCACCAGGCCGGCAACGCGGTGGCGCTGACCCTCTCGGACGCATTCTGCGTCGGCCGCTACCGGGACGAGTTCCTGGGCCTCGTGCGCGACGGCAGCATCGACATCCTGTTCGCCAATATCGGCGAACTCCAGAGCCTCTACCAGACCGACGATCCCGAGGCCGCCGTGGCCGCCCTGCGCGACGAGCGCAACGCCCGCGGCCGACACCTGCTCGGCCTGGTCACCCGCTCGTCGGACGGCGCCCTGGTGGTGCAGGGCGGCGAGGTCCGGTCCGTCGAGGCGAGCCCGGTCCGCGAGGTTCTGGACACGACCGGGGCCGGCGACCTGTTCGCGGCCGGGTTCCTGGCGGGCCATGCCCGCGGCCTCGACAACGTCGCCAGCGCCCGCCTCGGCACGCTGGCGGCCGCCGAGGTGATCCAGCATATCGGCGCGCGCCCCCAGGCCGACCTGATCGGCCTCGCCAAGGCGCGCGGCCTGCTCTGATCCGAATCTTCAGGCGGCCCGCACCGTCGCGAGGAAGCGTGTCACCTCGCTCCGGAGATGCTCGAACCGGAGCGACAGCTCGGACGCCGAGCTGAGCACCTGGTCCGCCGCCGTCCCGGTCTGGTTGGCGGCGTCCGCGACGCCGGAGATGCTGCTCGTCATCTCGCCGGCGCTCGACGCCGCTTCGGTGACGTTGCGGGCGATCTCCCGGGTCGCGGCCCCCTGCTCCTCTACCGCGGCCGCGATCAGGGTCGCGACGGCGCTGATCTCCTGGATCCGCCCGCCAATGCGGCCAATGGCCGAGACCGCGTCCTCGGTCGAAGCCTGGATCCGCCCGATATGACCGCTGATCTCGTCCGTGGCCCGGGCGGTCTGGCTCGCCAGCTCCTTCACCTCGGCAGCGACCACGGCGAAGCCGCGCCCGGCCTCGCCGGCGCGAGCCGCCTCGATGGTCGCGTTGAGCGCCAGCAGGTTGGTCTGTCCGGCGATGCTGGTGATCATCGTGACCACGTCGCCGATCCGGGCGGCGGCACCGCTCAGCTCCTGCACCAGATGAGCCGTTGACGCGGCGTCCTCGACGGCGGCCTGGGTCAAAGCCGCGGCGCTCGACACCTGACGGCCGATCTCCTGGACGGAGCTTTCGAGTTCCTCCGCCGCGGAGGCCGCGGTGTTGACGTTGGCGGCAGCCAGTTCGGCCGCGCTCGCCACCCGCAGGGATTGGCTGGCGGTGCCGGAGGCCGTGCTGGTCATGGTGGCGGCAGTGGCCTGCAGCGCCGCGGACGCCCCCGAAACCGTCCCGATGATACCGCCGACGGACCCCTCGAAGGCGTCGGCGATGTGGCGCATGCCCGTCTTGCGCTGCTCCTCGGCGTCCGCCCGGGCGCGCGCGGTTTCCGCCTCCAGCGCCTGGGCCCGGATCAGGCCATCCTTGAACACCTGCACGGAGGCCGCCATCGCGCCGATCTCGTCACGCCGCCCGGCATGGGGCACGGCGACGGACAGGTCCTGCGCCGCCAGCCGGGCCATGATCCCGGTCATCGACCGGATCGGGCGGGCGACGCCCAGCAGGATCAGCCAGAGGGCTCCAGCCGTGGCGACCAAGCCGGCGATCAGCAGGGCGGCCGTGACGGTCCAGGCGGTCGCGTAGGCCTCCTCGGCCCGCCGCGTCGCGGCCTGCGTGCCCGCGGCGTTGACCTTGGCGAGGTCCGCCAGCGCCCCGAAGGCGTTCACCAGGGGCGTGCGGGCCGGCGCGATGGCGTCGCGGGCCGCGTTGCGGTCGCCGCGCTTGAGCGCCGCCATGATCGCGTCTCGCGACGCGAGATAGGCCTGCCACCGCGCCTCGAACCTGTTCCACAAGGCGGTCTCATCGGACGCCCCGATATGCGACCGGTATTGCTTGAACATCTCCGGGATTGCCGCGTCCATCTCGATGAACTCAGCATCCAGGTCGCGGTTTTCGGCACTGTCGTCGGCGATCACCTTACGGATCGTCGTCGTGTGATACCGCAGCGCCAGGAACTGGAGATTGTCCAGCTCGTGGTTTTTCGCGTTCCAGATATCCCGCATCTCCCGGGCCGAGTCGTTGACGGCTTTGATACTCATGATACTGGAGAAGGAATTGACACTCAGAAGCACAAAACCGAGCAGTGATACTAAAATAAATCGAGTTGTGATACTTCTAGACCGCTGCATGCCGACCTCCATCCCGGACCAACGAACGGAACGATATCGCAGGAGCGTAACAAGAAGTGCTTAAAGATCGACATTCCATTGCGTCGGTCCACCGGATCGAGCCGGTTCACCGCATGAATGCTTTGTCACGGATCGCCTTTTAGCCGAAACCAGCCCAATCATCTATGAGTGGAAGTTGAGCACGCCGTGCGGCGCGGTCACGGCCGCAGCAGCACCTTGCCCACGGCTGCCCGGCGGGTCAGCAACCCGAAGGCCTCCGGAAACTCGTCCAAGGGGTAGGTGCCGTGAACCTGCGCGGTGAGCTTACCCTCGGCGACCCAGGCCAGCAGCCGGCGCTGGTCGGCCCGGTGCGCTTCCGGCTCGCGGTCGAGGAAGGCGCCCCAGTGCACGCCCTGCACATCGAGTTCCTTCAGGAGCATCAGGTTGAGCGGCAGCCGCGGGATGCCGCCGGCGGCGAAGCCGATGACGAGGTAGCGCCCGCGCCAGGCCAGGGCCCGCAGGGCCGGCTCGGCGTAGTCGCCGCCGACCGCATCGTAGACCACGTCGACCCCGCCGCCGCTGATGCGGCGCAACTCGTCCTTGAGGGTGGCGGGGTCGTAGACCAGCGTCGCCTCGGCGCCGTGGGCGCGGGCGACCGCGAGTTTTTCCTCCGAGGAGGCGCAAGCGATCACCCGGGCACCCATCAGCCGACCGAGTTCCACCGCGGCGAGGCCGACGCCCCCGGAGGCGCCGAGCACAGCGAGCCACTCGCCCGGCTGGATGCGCGCCCGGTTGGCCAGCGCGTGCAGCGAGGTGCCGTACGTGATGGTGAGCCCCGCGGCCTGCGCGTCCGGCACGGCCTCCGGCACCGGCGTGAGCTTGGCGGTGTCGATGGCGATCAGCTCCGCGCAGCAGCCGTGGCCGGCATGGACGATGACCCGGTCGCCGATCGCGACGCCCGCGGCCCCCTCCCCCAGCGCCTCGACCACGCCGACGCCCTCGCCCCCCGGCGAGAACGGCAGCGGCGGCTTCACCTGGTAGCGGCCGGCCACGATCAGCGTGTCGAAGAAGTTGAGGGCGGCGAGCCGGATCCGCACCAGGGCCTGCCCGGGGCCCGGCACCGGATCGGGGCGCTCCACGATCTCCAGCTGCTCCGGCCCGTCGAGCCTCGTGCACAGCAGAGCCCGCATCCTGTCCTCCCGGTTGGTGTCTTTCGCTCTGTGAAGGCCCGGACCGGCGGCGCGGTCAAGCCGTTCCGATCATCTCGCGAATGCGGGCGCCCAGAACTTCGACCCCGAACGGCTTGGTGATCACCTGCATGCCGGGGGCGAGCGGGCCGTTGCCCAGCACGGCGTGCTCGGCGTAGCCGGTGATGAACAGCACCTTGAGGCCCGGGCGCGTCACCCGGCCGGCCTCGGCCATCTGCCGCCCGTTCAGGCCGCCGGGCAGACCGACATCGCTGACCAGCAGGTCGATGCGCACGTCCGATTGCAGCACCTTCAGGCCGGCGACGCTGTCGGCCGCCTCGATCGCCGTGTAGCCGAGATCCTCCAGCACCTCGGTGACCAGCATGCGCACGGTCGGCTCGTCGTCGACCACCAGCACGGTCTCCCCCGGCGCCGCCCGGGCCGGCGCGCCGAATGCGGCGTGCGGATCCTCCTCCGCCACGGCGCCCCGGTGGCGGGGCAGGTAGAGGCAGACATCGGTGCCGCGGCCGACCTCCGAGACGATCCGCACCTCGCCACCCGATTGCTGGACGAAGCCGTAGATCATCGACAGGCCGAGGCCGGTGCCCTGGCCGATCGGTTTCGTGGTGAAGAACGGCTCGAACACCTTCGCGACGATCTCCGGCGGCATGCCGGTGCCGGTATCGGTCACGCGCAGCACGAGATACGGCCCCGGCGGCATGTCCAGGCGGCGGGCTTCGCGCGCGTGGAGGGTGGCATTGGCGGTCGCGATGGTGATCCGGCCGCCCTCCGGCATGGCGTCCCGGGCGTTGATGCACAGGTTGAGCAGCGCGTTCTCGAGCTGCGGCGGGTCGACCAGGGCCGGCCACAGGTCCGGGGCGGCCGTCACCGTCACGGCCACGGCGGGGCCGACCGTACGCCGGATCATCTCCTCCAGGCCGGCCACCAGACGGTTCACGTCGGTGGGCTTCGGGTCGAGGGTCTGCCGACGCGAGAAGGCGAGGAGGCGGTGCGTCAGGGCGGCGGCGCGCTTGGACGCGCCCTGGGCGGCGTTGATGTAGCGGTCCACATCCATGAGGCGCCCTTGGGCCAGCCGGGTCTGGATCAGCTCCAGCGAGCCGGAGATGCCGGCGAGCAGGTTGTTGAAGTCGTGGGCGATGCCGCCGGTGAGCTGGCCGACCGCCTCCATCTTCTGCGATTGCCGCAGGGCCTCCTCGGCGGCGGCGAGCGCGTCGGCGCGCTCGCGCTCCGCGGTGAAGTCGCGCCCGACCGCGTTGATCACCCCGTCGCCGGGCCGGGCCGCCCAGGTGATCCAGCGGTAGCTGCCGTCCCGGTGGCGGTAGCGGTTGTCGAAGCGGGCCTGGCTGCGCCCCTCGGCCAGCTGCTGTCCGCCCGCGGCGGTGCGGTCCAGGTCGTCCGGGTGGACGAAACCGATCAGGTTGGTGCCAACCAGTTCGTCGGCCCGCCAGCCCAGCACCTCCGTCCAGGCCGGGTTCACCGCGGTGATCGTCCCGTCGAACAGGCAGCGCAGCATCATGTCGGACGAGAGGGTCCACAGGGCGTTGCGGTCGGCGGTGCGTTCCTCGACTTGCAGGGCCAGGGAGGCGTTGAGGTCGCGCAGCTCCGCGAGCGCCGTCTCCAGCCGGCCCCGGCTCTCCGTGAGGGCGGCGTCGGCCAGCACCCGGCCGGTGGTCTCGTTGGTGAGGATGAACAGGCCCGCGACCTTGCCGTCCGCGTCGAGCACCCGCGAATACGAGAAGGTCCACCACGTGTCCTGCGCGCCCCGGTCGGTGTCGAGCCGCCACGGCAGGTCGATGAACCGCTCGGGCCGACCCTCCATGGCAGCCTCGATGATCGGCTTGGCCTGCGCCCAGCCATCGGCCCAGACCTCGTCGAACCGCGCCCCCATGGCCCAGGGCAGCCGCGGCCCGAGCAGGGGAAAATACGTGTCGTTGAAGAAGAAATGGAGATCCGGCCCCCAGGCCAGGATCATCGATTCCGGCGAGTTGAGCACCAGCGACAGGGCGGCGCGAAACTCCGCCGGCCAGGCTTTTGGGGGGCCGAGGGGATGGCCGGACCAGTCCCGCGCAAGAATCAGCCGCGCGGCCTCGCCGCCGCCGGAGAGGAAGGCCAGGGGGTCGGTCACGGGGCGGCGGTGATCTGCATCATGGGTGATGCCGCGTATGGCCGTCTTCGGCCATACTTCCAAGGCTGCCCGGCTCAATTCGATGATCGACCGAATGACCGACGTTCAGCGCTTCCGTCTGATCGAAGACGCCGACGCGGCCCGCGCAGTCGCGGAGCGGTTGTTCGCAGTCATCAGGCAGACCCTCGAACCGGTCCTGCCGCCCGCGACGGAGATCCTACATGTGGGCGCCACCGCCGTGCCCGGCTGCGTAACCAAAGGGGATCTCGACATCGCGGTGCGCGTCGAGAGGCAGGACTTCGCCGCCGTTGAACGCTGCCTCGCGGCACGCTTCACACGCAACGACGGTTCAATCCGAACCGATGACTTCGCGGCATTCGCAGATGCCGGCCAAACGCCACATCTCGGTATCCAGCTCACCGTCAAAGGCGGCCCGCTCGATGTCTTCCACCGTTTCGCCGCGGTCCTGCGCACCGATCCCGAACGGGTGGCCCGCTACAATGCGCTGAAGCGCGCCCACCACGATCACCCGATGACGCTGTACCGCGCCGCCAAGGACGCGTTCATCGCCGACGTCCTGCGATCCTGCCCGCCGCCTTCGTCGCACGACGTTGCTTAGACCGCCGGGATGGCGTGGGCCGACGATTCAATGCGCCTCCTGCCAGTTCCCCGCCGCGTTGGCCTCCACCACCAGCGGCACCCGCAGCGTCAGGGCCGGCGCCGGCGCCTCCTCCATCACGCCGCGGATGATCGGGATCGCGCGCTCGACCTCGTCCTCGGCGGCCTCGAAAACCAGTTCGTCGTGCACCTGCAGCAGCATGCTGACCTTGAGCTTTTGGGCGGTGAGCGCCCCCTCGATCCGGGTCATGGCCCGGCGGATGATGTCGGCGGCCGAGCCCTGGATCGGGGCGTTGATCGCCTGGCGCTCGACGCTGGCGCGCTCGGAGGGGTTGTTGGAGCGGATCTGTGGATAGTGGCAGACCCGGCCGAACAGCGTCGTGACGTAGCCCTTGTCCCGGCAGATCTTTTTGGTGGTGTCGATGTAGTCGCGGATGCCCGGGAACTGCTCGAAATACTGCTTGATGAACGCCGACGCCTCCTCCCGGCCGATGCCGAGCCGGTCGGCCAGCCCGAAGGCCGAGATGCCGTAGATGATGCCGAAATTGATGGTCTTGGCCCGGCGCCGCAGGTCCGGGGTCATGTCCTTAAGTGCCACGCCGAACATCGCCGAGGCGGTCGCCGCATGGATGTCGATACCGTCCGCGAACGCTTTGCGCAGCTCGGGGATGTCGGCCATGTGGGCCAGCAGCCGCAACTCGATCTGCGAGTAATCCGCCGAGATCAGCCGGTTGCCCGGCGCCGCCACGAAGGCGCGGCGGATGCGGCGGCCCTCCTCGGTGCGGATCGGGATGTTCTGGAGGTTCGGCTCGGAGGAGGACAGGCGGCCCGTCGTCGTCGCCGCCAGCGAGAACGAGGTGTGGACCCGCGCCGTCTCCCGATCGGCATGGGTCTGGAGCGAATCCGTATAGGTGGATTTCAGCTTCGAGAGCTGGCGCCACTCCAGGATCTTCTTCGGCAATTCATGCCCGGCCTGGGCCATTTCTTCGAGCAGGGTCGCGGGCGTCGCCCACTGGCCGGAGGGCGTCTTCTTCGCCCCCGGCAGGCCCATTTTCCCGAACAGGATGTCGCCGATCTGCTTGGGCGAGCCGACGGAAAATTTCTCGCCGGCATCCTCCTGGATCTCCTCCTCCAGGCGGACCAGGATCTGCGAGAAGTCGCCGGACAGCCGGCTCAGCATCTCGCGGTCGACCCGGATGCCCCGCTGCTCCATCCGGGCGATCACCGGCAGGAGCGGCCGCTCCAGGGTCTCGTAGACCGCCACGCGCCGCTCGGCGACGAGGCGCGGCTTCATCATCCGCCACAGGCGCAGGGTGACGTCCGCGTCCTCGGCCGCGTAGGCCGTGGCCTTGTCGATGGCGACCCGGTCGAAGCTGACCTTGTTCCGGCCCGTACCGGCCACATCGGAGAACGTGATCGGCTGGTGGCCGAGATGGCGGCGGGCCAGCTCGTCCATGCCGTGCCCGCCCTTGCCGGCGTCGAGCACGTAGGAGATCAGCATCGTGTCGTCGAACGGCGCGATCTCGATGCCGTAGCGGGCGAGTACGGCCCAATCGTATTTCAGGTTCTGGCCGACCTTCAGCACCCCGGGATTCTCGAGGAGCGGCTTCAGCCGGGCGATGGCCGCGTCGAGCGGAATCTGGCCGGGCACCGGCTCGGCCACGTCGGAGGCCGCGGCACCCTCGCCGAACAGGTCGGTGGCATCGGCCTGCACCTTGGCGGCCTGGACATGGGCCAGCGGGATGTAGCAGGCCCGGCCGGTGGCGGTGGCCAGGGAAACGCCGACGAGCCCGGCCTTGTGCGCGTCGAGCGCGTCGGTCTCGGTATCGACCGCGACCACCCCGGCCTCCTCGGCCTCGGCGATCCAGGCGTCGAGCTGCTCCAGGGACGCGACGGTCTCGTAGGCGGCGGTGTCGAACGGCGCCACCGCCTCGGCAGCGCGGGCGGCGACCACGTTGCCGGGCGTCGCCTCGATCGGCGCGCGGGGCTTCGCTGGTGCGTCAGGCAGGTCGAGATCGGCGAAGGGATCGACCTCGCCACCCTCGGGCGGGGCGGCGCCCGGCGGCCGGTCGGCGCCGGCCGCCGCAGTCTCCGGGTCCGGCGGGACGGAATCGCCGAAGAACGGCACCGCGTCGCTGCCGCCGGCGCCGTTGCCGGAACCGTGGGGCTTGGCGCCCGGCAGCAGCGCCGGATCGGGCTTCACCGCCTCGGGGTCGACATGCAGCATCTGGGCGATGCGGCGGGTGAGGGTGTTGAACTCCATCGCCTTGAGGAATCCGACGAGCTTTTGCGGGTCGGGCTCGGGGACGCGCAGATCGTCCAGGTCGACTGGGACCGCCACATCCTCCACCAGAGCCACCAGCTTGCGCGACAGCTTGGCCTGCTCGACATTTGCGAGCAGCGTTTCGCGGCGCTTGGGCTGCTTGATCTCGCCCGCCCGCTCCAAGAGCGCCTCGAGGCTGCCGAACTCCTTAATCAGGGCCGCGGCGGTCTTCAGGCCGATGCCGGGCACGCCGGGGACGTTGTCGGAGGTGTCGCCGATCAGTGCCAGCGCGTCGCCGATCTGGTTGGGCTGCAGCCCCTCCCACTTGGCGATGATCGCCTCGACGTCGAGGTTGCGCTCGGGCCGATAGCCGGCCTTGCCCTTGGCGCCGGATTCGAAATCGTAGAACCGGACCAGCGGCCCGACGAGCTGCATCAAATCCTTGTCGGACGAGACGATGATGACGCCCGCGCCCCGTGCCTCCGCCTGCCGCGTGTAGGTGGCGATCAGGTCGTCCGCCTCGTAGCGCACCAGTTCCACCGCGTGCAGGCCGAAGGCCCGCACGGCGTCGCGCATCAGCGGCATCTGACGCTTGAGGTCATCCGGCGCGTCGGGGCGGTGGCCCTTGTAGTCCGGGAACATCTCCTTGCGGAACGAGCCCTCGGACTTGTCGAAGATGATGCCGAGATGGGTCGGCATGATGCCGGCCGCGCCCTCCTGCAGGAACTGGGCGATCTTCGTGCAGAACAGCCGCACGGCGCCGGTGGGCAGCCCGTCCGAGGGACGCGAATTGTACTTCTGGTCCTGGTTGATCGACTGGAAATAGGCCCGGAAGATGAACGACGAGCCGTCGACCAGGATCACCTGATCGCCCGGGCCGACTTTTTTGGGACTTGCGGCGGCGGTCTCGACGGTCATGGGCGCAGGCGTCTCGGGGCGATCAGGGCTCGGGCACGCGGTCCAGCTCGGCACGGCAGGCCGCGACGAGAACGGGCCATTCGTCGTGGACGGTGAGCCGGACGATGTCCAGGGTCACGCTGTCGTAGCCGTGGCGGTCGACGTTGCCAGCCCCGGCGATCTGACGCCACGGCACGTGGGGATGCTGGTCAGGCGGCGCGGTCGCGCTCAGAAGGCGACAAGGGCATCGCGCTCGGCCCGCTCCCGGATCCGATCTTTCAGGCCGTCGCGGTTGGCGACATCGACGCGGATCGGAAACAGGTCGGCGATGAACCCGGTGACACCGACATAGTCGTACACGTCACGGACAACCTCGGTGTCGATATCGATCATCACATCGAGATCGCTTCCCGAATGCCCCTCCCCCCGGGCGATCGAGCCGAACAGGGCAGCATGTCGAACGCCGCGGCTTCGCAACGCGGCCTCGTTGGCGCGCAAGATCGCAATGGCGGCCTGACTGTCCATCCAGCAATGTTAATCCGGAACGCCCGCGCGCTGAAGGCCGAGCCAGCGCCAAAAAAACAGAGGAGCGCAACTCTCAACAGGATGCCGATCACGCGGCCAATTCGCGCCCGATCTCCTCCACCCGGCGCAGGTCGTCCACGAACGCCGCGTAGGCTTCCGCCTTGGCCTCGTCGGGCAGGCGCAGCAGGTAGGACGGGTGGACCGTAATGAAGCCCTGGAAGCGGTTGTCGAAGCGGTCGAACCGGAACGGTCCGCGCGCCCGCGTGATCGGCACCGCCTTGCCGGTGAGCGCCAGCACCGCGGTGGCGCCGAGCGCGACCACGAGCTTCGGGGCCACGAAGTCGAGTTCCCGGTCGAGCCACCAGCGGTAATGGCTGACCTCCCCGGCCGTGGGCTTCTGGTGGATGCGGCGCTTGCCGCGCTCCTCGAACTTGAAGTGCTTGACCGCGTTCGTGAGGTAGCTCGCCCCCCGGTCGAGCCCGGCCTCCGCCATGGCCCGCGAGAGCAGCTGCCCCGCCGGCCCCACGAAGGGGCGGCCCTGCCGGTCCTCCTGGTCGCCCGGCTGCTCGCCCACGAAGGCGATGGTCGCGCCGACCGACCCTTCGCCGAGAACCGCCTGCGTGGCGCCCAGGACCAGCGGCTCGGTGCGCTTGATGATCGCGTTCAGTTCGTCGAGCGTCTTCGGGTCCTGGTCGGCCATGGCGGCGACGGCGCGGGCGGGTTCGCGGCGTGTGGGCACGGTCGGCTCCCTCTCGATCATGGCTTCGGTCCGGCCCGCCGCCGCCCGGACGAGAGCGGGGATCGCGGCGGTCTCGGGCATGTTGCGCCAGTACTTCTTGGGCATCTCCGCCCGCATCGCCTTCAGGTTGGTCCGGGCCGGGTTGAACGTGCTCTCGTAATAGGTCTGCCAGCCGGCCTCGAAGCCGTCGCCCTCGGGCAGCGCGGTCCGGTCCCCGGGTGGGCCGTAGGTCAAGGTGTCCGTATCCCAATGCGCCGAGCCGTCGGGCGTCAGGATCGACCAGCGCATGCCGCGAAAGCGCGCGACGAAGAACGGCGCGGCCGCCTCCAGGATGTGATGGTCGGGCTCGAACCACGCCACGAAATGCTCGCCGCCCGAATCCTCGGCGCGGCGGAAGCGCAGGAAGGCGTGCATCTTGTGCAGGTCACGCCCGATCGCCTTCGCCATCCGGTGCAGGCGGTGGACCAGGGGATCGCTGCCGACCTCCATCAGGTGCCGCTCGCCCTGGCAGACCCGCCAGATCAGGGCGTAGAGCAGGCCGTAGCGCTCGGGATCACGGTGCGGGATCACCTGGGGGATCAACCCGGCGACGGCCTTGGGCAGGGCGAGCGGCGCGCTTGCAGCCTGAACCGGCTCGGCGCCGAACAGGCCGGGCGAATCCGTCACCGACCACGTCACTGCCTCGGGCGGGACGCTCTGCGCGACGAGGCGGCGCGCGGCATCGCGAAAGCCGGTGAGATCGGCACCCGGACGCAGGAGGATGCTTTGCGACCGACGCGCATCCCCTCCCCCCTCTGCGGGGGAGGGTGGCCCCCGGAGGGGGGCGGGAG
>NZ_VRVG01000112.1:0-19067 GCF_008040085.1 Methylobacterium sp. WL7
CGCCAGCGTCTCGAAGCCGATCCCGCATTGGCCAACCCAACCTACAGACCGCCCAGTTCTACTATCATCAAACGCGCCCTCTGCGTCGTTGCAGATGCCAAGGAGGTCTCGCATCCAGACAACTAGGAGTCCGTCCGAGTAATCCTCTCGACGGCGGGGCCGGAGGGTGATTCACTCGGCTCATGGCCAAGGTGTTTCGCTCCTGGGATGTGGATCAGGGCTGGTTGCTGCCGCCCTCGCTGCACGAGTTCGTGCCGCCCGGGCACATGGCGCACTTCGTTCGCGACACGGTGCGGGAGGCGCTCGACCTCTCGGCCATCCTCGATACCTACAGCGAGGAGCGCGGCTACCCGCCCTACCATCTGGGCATGATGGTGGCGCTCCTGCTCTACGGCTACAGCCGCGGCCTGTACTCCTCGCGCCAACTCGCCCGCGCCTGCGAGGAGCGGGTCGATGTCATGGCGGCGACCGGCCTGAACCGGCCGGACTTCCGCACCATCGCCGACTTCCGCAAGCGTCACCTCGTGGCCCTGTCGGACCTTTTCGTGCAGGTGCTGCGCCTGTGCCGAGCGGCCGGTTTGGTCCGGTTCGCCCACGTGGCGGTGGACGGCACCAAGGTGAAGGCCAACGCCTCTCGCCACAAGGCGATGAGCTACGGACGCATGAAGACGGCCGAGCCGGCGCTGGCCGCCGAGGTCGACGCCTGGCTGGAGCAGGCGCGCGAGGCGGACGCGGCCGAGGATGCGGTGCAGGGCGCGAACCGACGGGGCGACGAGACACCGGACTGGATGGCCGACAAGCAGCGACGGCTGGAGACGATCCGCGCCGCGAAGGCCGCGTTGGAAGCGGAAGCGGTCGATCCGCCCACCCCGGAGGACGAGAGCGGGCCGGGTGCGTCCTCGGGCATGCGCTGGCAGGGTCGACCCCTACGTGGTGAGGACGGCGGTCCGCCAGATCGGACGCAGCGCAACTTCACAGACCCGGACAGCCGCATCCTGCCCACGCGCGACGGGTTCGTGCAGGGCTACAACGGGCAGATCGCCGTCGATGCCGCGCATCAGATCATCGTGGCGCATCGCCTCGTGACGAACGCCGCCGACGCCCGCGCCCTCGTGCCGCTCATCGACGACGTCCGCGCTCATCTCGGGCGTAAGCCGTGCGAGGTCTCGGGCGATGCAGGCTTTGCCAACGAGGCGAACCTGGCCGCGCTGAAGGAGCGGCGGATCACCGCCTATCTGGCTCCGGGTCGGGCGCGTCACGGCGAGGCGGATGCGGCCGGTCGTCGAACGCTGACAAAGACGCCCCTGATGCGTGCGATGGCCGCGCGGCTGAAGCAGGCTGGCCGCCGGAGCCGCTACCGCCTGAGGAAGCAGGTCGTGGAGCCGGTGTTTGGGCAGATCAAGCAGGCCAGAGGCTGCCGGCAGTTCTTGCTCCGGGGCCTCGAGCAAGTCCGGGGCGAATGGGCGATGATCTGCACCGCCCACAACCTCCTCAAGCTGGCCAAGGCCAGTCACTGAGCCCAAAGCCGACGCCCACGTCTGCCCACACTTCCACCCTCATCCCACCGCGTAAACTCGTTACTCGGACGGGCTCCTAGGCGACGATAGACCCCGAGCATTCGACCTCTTTCGTCCGAGTCTCCAGGACGTACTGGTATGGCGTGAGGCCGCGCGACGCCGTGAGCCGACGTCATGTTGTAGGCATTCACGAAGAGCTGCAAATGCGCCCGGAGCTGCTCGTAGCTCACGTAGCATTATTAATGGCGCAATTTTATCATACAGTTCAATTACTTAAGAGCAAAAGTCGCATGGGCACATTGGGCCTATTGCTCTCCTGAGGTCATATGTGTGATACGCATGCTTCTAGGTCGAGCCAGTCTCGCCGGACCAGGCTAACAGGGCCTCGAGGCCCAGCCCATGGTCAAACGCTAAAAGTATTAAATATCAGACAACTAGCTGCTCAATGACAGAAGGCAACGACAAAAAAGATCTAGCTTCAGTTGTGTTGGTGCACGGCCAAGTCGCAGTGCTGCGCATTTCGATGGAAGCTTCAAGTGCAGTTCCTTTGGAAATTTTGAGCCCTTCCAATATTGAAATATTAACGTGGGCTATCACGGGCTTCAGCGGAGATAGGTCCGCTTGCCCCTGCTGCCTCTTAGTGCTCCGTCCGCTTCACAGTGATTTTCTCGGCGACTTTTCTTCCATATCGGTCCGAACCCACATTCATGACCGCACTTTCCGGTTACATGCCGAACCAGCGTTGTTGACCGCAGGCGAGATTCTTGTACTCACGCGCGCGGTGATTGCCGCTATAGAACCACGGAACGCAGGCAGCCTTCAACTATTGCTGCCTGTAATTGCACCTGCATTGGACGCAATCTGCCTCGAAACGGATGAACGCCAACTTACACGCCCAGACAGCCGTACCGGCACAGTCGTGGCGTCAGGCCTCGATTTCGTACCTTTCAGTCTTATTGCACGTGCTGCAGCGGGTTATGTCTGCGAGTTTATACAGTCCGCAAAAGTCCGCACGGGGCCGGAGGTCAAGATCGCGATGACTCTGCGCGCACCTGTTGACGTGGGCGGCGCCGACACTGTGCTCCTTGTTGGAAACGGCCGGCACGCGGCGGCCCGAATTATCGAAGCAGCCTAAGCGATGGTTGGCGACAACAAAACGGCGGTCTTGGTCTTGGCACCCATGCCGCCCTTTCCGACTAGCGCAGGCAATCGTCGCCGACTTGTTGCTACCTGTGAGGCGCTGCAAAGAGGCGGATTTGCGGTCGATTTTGCCTATCTGCAGCACGAGGATCAGATCTACCGCCGCTTCGGCCAGCAACCGCCGACCGATGTTGCGGCGATGGAGACTGCGTTCCGTCACGTGTTTTCGATTCCTGTTGATTCGACCATTCCCTTAAAGACCTGGTCCGGTGGTTTTTCGATTGATGCATGGTGCCCCGACCAAGTGGCTGACTTTATTTCGTGGTATTTCTCGCATCACCCCGAGACTAGCGCAGTTGTTATCAATTATGTTTTCCTCTCACGATGTCTTGATATGGTTCCTGCAGGCATCCTGCGGATCATCGATACTCACGACCGGTTCGCCGATCGGCACCTTCAATACCGGCCCTTCCGGAGTGAGCCAAATTTCTTCTACACGGATCGGGCATCGGAGGCGGCGGGTTTATCGCGGGCTGACGTTGTCCTCGCCATCCAAGCGGTAGAGGCCGCGTATTTTCGGGGACTTGTAGATCGAGACGTCCGCCTCCTGCCGCCCCTTTTTTCTGAGCAGCGGCCACTCCGCGTCCCCCGACAGCTTGAGAAGCTCGGGTTTATCGGACACGGCAATGATCCGAACCTCTTCTCGATCAGCAAATTTGCTCACGCATGGGCTGCCGTCTGGCAGCGCGATCTGCCGGTCCTCGTGATCGCAGGCGAGATCTGTGGCAGCCTCGAAAATCTTCATCTACCTGGCGTGCGTCTAGCGGGCTACGCCGCCGACATCGAGTCGTTCTATGAGGGTGTCGACGCGGTCGTCGCGCCGATGCTGCTGGGAAGCGGTCTCAAGATGAAAGTCGCCGAAGCCCTAGCCATGGGTCTGCCCGTGATCGGCACCAAGATCGCTTTCGAGGGCTTTGACGCGCACCACCCCGCTCATCGGTTGGGCGGAGTCTCTGACACGATCGCAACGATTTTGCGCCTACACAAAGACGCTAACGGTCTTGCAGCGCTGGGAAAGGCCAGCGCAGACTTGCTTTTCCGCTACAACGCCATTGCTGCAGCCTGTGAGGCCGAATGGCTCACCACAATTCCTCGCCGCCCATCACATTCTAAACCCCGACAGGGTGAGGCAGAGTCATCGATACCCCGAGGTGTGAGCCTCGGCCCGATTTTTCTTTGGGAAGAGCGCTCCTTGCGCTCGCTCCCAACCAAGGATGAGGAGAGCAGCACACTCGTAGCGACGGAGAATCCATCGCCCGCGGCCGCCCGGGCAACGGAGTACACTCCAGTGCGCAGGCGCTGGTTTGCAAAGGTTTCATCGGCGAATGGCTCGCCTCTTGGTTCGCCGCTGTCGTCATTGAGCGTCCGGGGAGCCTCGGTCAGTTTCGCCCCAGAGTGGGTCCGGAGCCGCACTCTGCCCCAAGCGGCTCGCGAAGCACTCGCCGCCTTCTTCGCAGACGTTCACGCTGACTGGGACGCTCAGGGGCGCACGGTCGGAGTTGGAGCGAATGGGATCACTATCGTGTCCTGCGTACCAAGCTTCCTCCTCACCGGTCGCAGACCGACAGCCGCCTTCGTCGTCGCAGCCACAGGGCAGATACGGGAAACGCGGCTGGCCAGCATCACCGCCTTGGCACGCCCTCCTAGGCTCGCTTTTGAGGCAGAGCGGATGGATCTTACCCCTGTTCCGGTGACGCTGACGTTCGCACCGATCAACACCAGCGAATCCAGCCCCTTGATGACAGCGCCTACGGAACTCAATGCGCTGCCTTGCCCTCAGGTTCTCCTCCTGCTGAGCGACGATCTGATCGGTCGTCTGACCCTCGCGGCCTAGCCCGCGGACACGCTGACGGGCACCAATGAGCAAGATCGAAACGGTTGATCCTCATTATGGACGGCTAGCTGCAATCGTAGAAGCGCGGCTTATCGGCAACGCACTCGCACGCAACGGCGTCCGCATAACCTTCACGGCGGTGCCAGATCCAGCCGTCTCGATTGTGATCGTCTCATTCAATACCCGCGACCTTCTGACACTTACCCTCTACCGCTTAGCCACCCAGCAATTTTTTGCCGGAGCTTCGTTTGAGGTTATCGTCGTCGACAACGCTTCGGATTCCAATACTCAGACAGTGCTCGATCAGCTCGACGGCGTTGAAGTAATACGCAACACGAAAAACCTAGGCTACGGGCCGGCTTGCAACCGCGGCGCCGCCGCGGCACGCGGCCGCTATCTGCTGTTCCTCAACCCCGACGTCGATCTTATGCCAGGCGCGATCGGCGCTCTCGTCGAACCCTTTGCGGACGCGACTGTCGGAATCGTGGGCGCACATCTCGTCTTCCCCGGGGGCTATCTCCAGGAGTGCGGCGCCTTCTTTCGGGACGATGCACAAGTGACCCATCCATATGGGCGCGGGAACTCCAATCCGCTTCTACCCGAAGGTGCGTTCCAGCGGGACGTCGGGTACGTCTCGGGCGCGGTGATGGCTATCGACCGCACGCTGTTCGACGATCTCGGCGGCTTCGATGACCTCTTTGCTCCTGCGTATTTCGAGGACACAGACCTGTGCGTACGTTGCCATCAGGCTGGCCGTCGGGTCGTCTATCAGCCGAGAGCGAGTGCGATCCATTTCGAGAACGCGACCACTCCGGTGCGATCGGAGGTCGAGGCGCTCATAGATCGTAATCGGGAGCGCTTTCTTGAGCGACACCGGTCATGGCTGTTCCCGCAGGTAGGTGCTCCGCCGCGCTTCGGCGACCGAACGCACGACTCCTGGGCGCTCAAGGTGCTCTTTATCGATGATGCAGTACCCCACATCGATCTCGGCGCAGGCATGCCGCGGGCTAACTTCATCATCTCCACTATGGCCCGCTTCGGCTACCACGTGACTATCTATCCGGTGTATCGCGACGATCCCGAAATTGCGCAGCGCTACCGCGATTTGCCTGACACAGTCGAGGTCCTCGATGCCGAGGAGGGTATCGGCTTGGCTCGTCTGATCGAAGAACGATCTGACCACTACGACCTCCTCTGGGTAAGCCGGCCTCACAACATCGATCTGGTCTGTCAAGCGTTTCAAAGCCGCGATCTTCAGCTACGCGACATCTTTCGCAGCCGCGTAATTTTCGACTCTGAGGCGCTGTTTTGCCTACGTGATTTCTTAGAATCAACACTCCGAGATGGATATGGAACCGGTGCGGCACTCGCAGCGCGGGCACGGCGCGAAACTCGCAACTTTGTCCAAGCAGACCATGTCGTTTGCGTCTCGCATGCGGAAGCTCGCCTGCTGGAAAGCTACGGTGTCTCGAACACCTCCGTTCTCGGCCACGCCTTCGACCCGCCCGCTGACAAACTCCCCGAATTCGGCGATCGCAGCGGCTTCGTGTTCATCGGTTCGCTCGCGGAGGAATCCTCGCCAAACACCGACTCGCTGATCTGGTTTTTAGACGCCGTGTGGCCGGGTTTGCGCCGTGCCATTCCAAACGCGAAATTTACGATAATCGGTCGGGTTGCACCAGAGGTCCGTCGGCGACTAGTGGCACCAGGTGTAACGGTGATAGGACGCGTTCCCGATCCAGCGCCGCTGTTTAATCGGGCTCGAGTCTGCATCGCACCCACCCGTTTTGCCGCAGGCATGCCCCACAAAGTTCACTCCGCGATCGCACAGGGGCTGCCCTGCATGGTAACCCCAATCTTGGCCGAGCAGGTCGGCTGGCCTGAGGGCGCAGGTTTCGTCGTACGTGATTGGCGCGATCCAAGTGACTGTGCGGCCGGTTTAGTACAACTGCACAACAATGCAGAAATCTGGACACGGGTGCAACAAAGTGGCCTGGAGTACGTCGCGCAGGACTGTGCGCCGGCCGCCTTCGCCGACAAGCTGCGGCGGCTGTGCGAGGCGCCGACCTTCGCATGACTCAATCACACTTTATCCGGGCCGCTACTAAAAGCGCGTCCACGCTGATCCGTCGCATCTTAATTGGGCGCGTACCCAAGCTATTCGACGGAAAATTTTATCTTCAAAACAACAGAGACGTAGCGGCGTCGGGGATCGACCCCTTCTTGCATTATGTCTGGCGCGGGGCGTCGCAGAACCGCGACGCAGCCGAAGATTTTGACACCGCGTTCTTTCGTGATCAGAGCGGTCCGACACGGCTCGATCCGGTTCGGCATTACATCCGATTTGGTGCCGCCGCGGGCCTAGACCCAAATCCAGGTTTTAGCAGCGCGTCTTACCTGATCCGGTATCCTGATATAGCGGCCTCAGGCGTAAACCCGCTCCTCCATTACCGCACAAATGGTCGACTTGAGGGCCGCGTGGCGAAGCCCTCAGCCTCCAAGACCCTGGAAATTGCATGCCTGCGCGCTGTTCCGTCCCGGCATATTCACAATTTACCCTCGAAACCTGGACATCCGTTTTCAATCACATTGTTGCCCAACCTTCAGGGCGACGAGCAGTACAAGCCTGCGCGGCGGCTATGTTATTTCCTCAGGCTCACACACGATGAGATCGCGCTTCTGGTGAATGCTCTTGAGACAACGCAGGCCAACTGCCACGCTGAAATCACTCTGGACGTGGATACAACTCCGGACCCGAGTAGCGCGACTGATCGCAAGGCGGCAGAGGTTAGCCCCCATATGCGGCCGACGCTCAATACGTTACTTGCAGCATTTGAAAATTGTTATGCTTCTTTTCACGACGATACTGCCCAAATCCGCTATGCCGAACTTCGGTTGTGGGATCTCCGTGAAACTGAGGCTCGAGTTGCGGAGATCTTTCCAGCGGGTGCAGTCCGGATTTGTACGCGAAGCCACATATGATCAATTGGAGTTAGAGCCGGTTCCGGGCGGCTTGCGACGGGTTAGCGGGTGGCGCGTTGTCGGGCGAAGGAGCATGCCGATGCCTTCACCTCTGTCCGTCGACTTACGCGAGCGTGTTGTGGCTGCCGTGGCGGCAGGTGCCTCGTGCCACCGAGCGGCAGCTCAGTCGTTGTGGCGCTGCCGTGGAGAATCTCTCCCATAGCGCGTCCCTCCATGTGGCACCAGATGTATCACCACACGGCGGGACCAAACATCCGTCGATACCGCCTGCGGCTCGCGCGGCTCCAGCGCGTGCGAGCGCGACCTCTTCGCCACAGCAAACTCCTGGTTTAGGCGACAGCGGATCCGGTGTTGTCGGTTCGTTCTTATTTCTGCCGCGGTCCGAGTGCCGACGCAACCGAGAAAGTTGCAAGCGATACAGGTTTTCAGCGCGTCTGGTGCGACTGGCCTGGGAACGGCCCTCGAAGTGGTCGAGGCCGGGTCTTTACTTGGGCCGCCTGCGCCCGTCCGTCTCTTCAGCCTCCGCGGTTTTCCCGAAGCCGCACCCCTGGTCCGCCGCCGTTTGCCGGGATGAACTCGACGCCGGCCGCTTCGAACGCTTGACGTAGGACTGTAAGCGTTGCCGATCGCGGAACACCGTTCTCGCCCTCGAACTGACGTACCGTCACCACACCGACAGATGCCGCCTTCGCGAGATCGGCTTGAGTCCAGGAAAGCAGGCCGCGAGCAGCGCGACATTGAGCGGGTGAGATCATGCCTTCGGTATGCCCCAGCCGTCGAAAAACGCCAATTCAGACAGAAAGCGCTTGATAAATCAAAATCCGTTAGATATCGTCGGATCCATCGAAAAACGACGGATCTGCGCCATGTTCCTGAAGCGCTGCATCTCTTGGAACACTGCTCTTTGCGACATTCGTAGCGATCGCACCCGAACAGCCCCTGGCATCATTTCGGCGCGCTCGTTGATCCAGGGCCTCACACGCATCCGCCGCACCCGTCTCGTCACCCCGGCTGGCGCCTTCGTCCATGCCACCATCATGGCAGCAGCCGTTGTGGCAGCGAAGGCGCATAAGCTCCGCACCGGCGCCGCTTGGTCCGTCAGTATGTCGGTCGGGCTCACCGCCGCGTGGCAGGCCGCCAAGGCTGCTCGACTCTTGGTTGCGACGCGAGAGCAGGGTCTTATTGAGCCGAAACGAAAGGATACGCGCCGTGGTGGGCTTCCGCCCTTGAGAGCGGCGGAAGGGGAGGGGAGGGCTATGCGGTTCGGTGACCCATCACCGCAAACTCCTATGACGAACTTACGGCTTTACCCAGGCGGGCGGACTTTTCCTGATCCGGCAATCAATTTGATCTCGGCGCCGCGCTGAGCCGGCGGCGGGGGCGCACCGCCCCATCCAAACTCTTCATCATCCAACCTGTGTGTGGAGGCGCACCATGCCCAAGAAGAGCCCGCGCAGGCGCGCGGCTGATCCCGCATGCCCGACAGTGGCCTCGTTAAGCCTCCCGGTGAAGCTCGTAACCCGCCAGGAGGACGCGGAGCTCCGAGCGCTGATCGAGCGCTATGAGCAACTCCTGTGCGACTGGGAACACCTGACCCACCGGGCGCTCAAGGCACTTGTTGACCGCCCAACTCCCCGCAGTGAGCGCCACGATGCCCTTCGTCGTTCCTGAGGACGTCGGCACCACGCAGCGCCGGTCCTTATCGGGGCGTCGGCGGCTCCAAGCTTGGGAACGCACGGCAGGCACCTGTGTCATCTGCGGCCAACGTATCGACGGCGTGCGCGAGCGCTGGATCGTCGAGCACATACGAGCCCTCGAGCTCGGTGGTACGGATGACATCGAGAATATGGGACCGGCGCACGAGGCTTGCGGTCGCGAGAAAACGCGCGACGACCACGCCCGCGCCGCTGAAGCCAAGCGGCAGAAGATCCGCCATCTGGGCGCGGTCGTCGTCACACGGCCGCTACCAGGCTCGCGTGGATGCGCTCTCAAGCGAAAAATCAACGGCACCGTAGTCCTCCGCGAGGCTCCCGATCGTGCTCCAGCCGATAACAAGTCAAGATCTAGGCAGTGGAGGGCCGTGAGCTGCAATACGAAACGATTCCCGGTGGATGCGGCAATGGAACCGAAGGATCGGCTTTGTCTCCGCCCCAAACCTTCCGCTAAAGAGAACGAGGCAGGAACAGCGAATCAGATGGCAAACCGACCGACGACGGTGAAACCGAAAAACGCTGACGAGCGTGTTAGGAATTCTCCCGCGTCAGGCGAGATCCTGCCTGCGATTCCGGCCCATCTCGATTTCCTGTTTGCCGATCGTCCCCTATTGCCGGGCGATAATGAGGAGCAGTACGACGCCCTCTTGCGCAGCATCGTGCAGCAGGTCGAACCCGCCGACGTGATCGAAGCAATTTGGGTCAAGGATATCATCGACCTCATCTGGGAGGCCAAACGGCTGCGCCGGTGGCGAGGACAGATCTTGGTTCAAGCTCAGCTGAAAGCCGTCGAAGAGCTGATCAAACCAGGACTTCAAGGCACGAACGTTCTGGATTTATCCACGTTTGGAGGCCCCTCCGCGGAGTACCTCGCGGCTGGTTGGATGGCCGGCGACGAGATCGAAACAGAACGAGTTGAGGAAATTCTGCAAAAACGCGGCCTTAAAGTTGAGGATGTTAGAGCGCATGGGTTTTTGATGAACCTTCCAGCGATCGAACGCATCGATCGACTATCATTGTCAGCGGATCAACGGCGGGACGCACTCGTACGCGAGATCGAACGCAAGAGGGCGAGCTTTGCTCAGCAGGTTCGCACCGCCACCGCGGACGTTATCGATGCTGACGACGCTCATATCTCATGACGCGCCAGCCCCACGATCGACGCTGCAATGACCTCTGAGCCCGCCATTCATGCCAATCGCCGAAACGCTCAGGCTAGCACCGGTCCACGCACACGGGCAGGTAAGGATCGCTCGAGACAAAATGCTCGCAAGCACGGCCTTACGGCGACCGACCCAAACCCTGGGACATCGCCGGAGTTGGAGCGGCTCGCCGAGCTGATCGCGGGCCCGGGCCATACCGATGCAGCCGTTCTGGAGGCCGCTCGCGATGTTGCCGATGCCGAGTTTCAGCTCCGGCGTGTCCGGACATTCAAAACGACGCTGCAGCGGAACACCCCTCTCGCTCCGGGATGGAAAGCGAAAGAAGAAGCCCCTCCACCTGCAGAATCCCTCCTGGAACTCCTCCGTCAGCTTGAAAGTCTGGATCGCTACGAGCGCCGTGCGCTGTCGCGTCGCAAATTCGCAATCCGTCGGCTCAATGACCTCGTCAGCTGAACCCTCTGCGTAACGTCCGAATTGGTTGAAGGATAAATGAAGCAGTGCTCTAGCTCACGATGCGAATGGGCAGCCGAGTCACAATTTTACTGCAAAGTTCATCATTTTAAGGAGCGTCATTGTTTTTTAAGTCCGCAACAAAACGAGAGCTACGCAATATATCACTCCCGCCAATTCATTGAACCAGCGCAAAGCGCTAAGGCCCGGATAGCTCCGATGTTGCACTCAAAAATTCGTAAGTTGTTACACCGCAATTTGCTTGAGCGCCAAAATCTCGTTCGCATCCAAACGGAGCTCGATGCCGCATTAAGTGGTTGTATTATATTGGCAGGGGACTCGCACGCAGCTTATACTCTGCATCCCGAATTTCCTCGACCAACTCTGAATTTGGGCATCGCCGGGGCAACAGCCCGATCCTATGCGCGATCGCTGGATTCGCTGCATACTCCCGTGCCAGGATCGCTGTCGATCTTGATCATCGGCACCAACGATATTCGGCGACGATCCCCACTTTCTAAACCAGCGCTGACCAATTTTTCTCGACATGCTGAACGCGTGATTGACCGCCTCAGGAGCTGGACCCTCGACGTCCTCGTCGCCGCCTTACCGCCCAGACCAAAATCTGACTTGGCAGAACAAGCCCCTCTGGCGTCGGAGGTTTACTCAGACGCCCTGCGCGAGATCTGCGCGCGGCGAGGCGCGGATTTTTTTGATCCTTTTGCGCCACTGCGCAGCTCACGTTTCGGGCTAGCCGAAGACGCGGTTTTCATTGATGGAACACACCTATATGAATATGACAGTTTAAGCCTACGTATCTCCAATCATATTCGCAGCCACTATCGTCTGGAAGAGTTTTTCTGCAATCATCTGCCGGGTTTTGACCATGATTACTATCGTGGTTGGTACCCTGATGCCTGTCATTACCCACGTGGTTTGGCACGGCATTATCTGGACCTCGGATGGAAGGAAGGACGCGACCCCAGCGGACAGTTTAGTACCGACGGATACCTCGATGCCAACCCTGATGTGCGTGTCAGCGGGATCAATCCCTTGATCCACTTCTTGGAAATCGGCCTGACGCAAGGTCGCACAGGCTGGCAGAAAGCTCACACCAACCCAACTAGTCACAGCCTTACGGACTGGCAGAACTTGCCCGACAACAGTCAACAGTAATTTGGACCGGGAAGGGAGTGTCGAGCTTGCAATACGTTCACCTCAAGCGATCAACTGGCATTTCAGCATCAACGACAGCCGAATCCTGTTTTCTGGCGAAATGGTACCAAGCCGGCGAACAAATGTCAGCAATTCCCTCCGGATACTGTCGGCCATAGCCGCTTGACGACAAGGCCTGATCACCACCGGCCGGTGCAGCTAGGTGTCATTATTCGATTGTTGTCTGTCAGGGCGCATCACGGATTGCCTTGGGTCAACGCTGTAGTGAAAGATTCATTTTGCCACATCTTATTTGAGGAATAATAGGAGGGAATGACGCAAAGGACCACTATCAAAACAAGAATGAACCATTCCGTCAGATTTATTGCGCCAACCACTCTGTCCCTTGACTTGTGCATATTCATTCGGACGTCTCGCGATCTCATCAGAATGGTAGATTGACGGGCTTGGATTAAATATTCTTTGAGAGGATGGAGATTTTTGGAATTGAAGAGCCGACAGTGTATTTCTCGCTATGCAAGCGACGGTTAACTATTGAGACCGCAATTAAGTCTAATTTATCTAAGCTTTTTAGTCATACCTCCTTTATCATACATTGCGCTCGCTGTCGGAAAACTGCTTTGAATTCTATCGATGATTGAGTATCGAGCAGAGCGCCGCTTACCTGTATCGGACACCTCCGATTGGATCCTGAACGACAAACATAAGAGGGGTAGGCGCTGGTCTGCTGTGCCGCAGGCGGAAGAACGATCAAATCGGCCGCATCACTGGCACGCCTACAGCAGAGTGGCACTTACGTCCGACATTTAACCGGTAGTCCAATTTATTCGGATCCATCGCTCAATCTCTCAGTGTATACGCAGCACAGCTTCGGGGATGGTCAGCTGTACGGGGTTCCCGTCGATATCTATTCACGCAAGGGGTCAGTCTTGAAGTTTACCGGGTGAAATGAGGCTTGCACGCCGATCACCCGGTAGCGTTGCCTTCCTAAGTTGCGCAAAATTTGAACATCAACAGGTAGATTGGGCGGGGCATGCTGCAAGGGCATCTACAACGCGAGGCTGGTAGGTAGACGCCCGGTATCTCAATCCTCGTTACCAAGCCGGGAGCCGACACCTCACGCCTGACACGTGCTTCGCTGACCGTCGCGTGAACGGTTCTTAACCAAATTTTTACCCTACTCCTCAACCATCGCGGCTGACGCGACAGATTTGAGCGGGGAAATCGTGGGAGCCAGCATGGAGCCGAGCGAGGCCGAACGGTTCGCGCGGGTTTCCTGCGAACTCTCGGCCCTCCGTCGGACTTCCTGCGTATCTGTGCGCGACAAACGGCCGATCGCCATTGTCATACCCGTCTTCAATGACTGGACGGCCTTTGGTATCCTCGCACGCGCTATTGAAGCGGTCCTCGTTGAAGCCGACCTCCGAGCTGAACTCATCATCGTCGATGATGGATCCTGGCAATCGGGTGAGGACGTACTTGCCGAGGTTGAGAACGCAGCGCAGCAGCTGCGCCTGCAGCCGTTGGTGCTCGCCACCAACCTCGGTCACCAGCGTGCGATCGCGGTCGGTCTCGTGCAGGCGCATAAGCGGGCGAGCGCCTATCGCGCCATCATCGTCATGGACGGTGACGGTGAGGACCAGCCTGAACACATCCCACTCCTCGTCGCGGAAGCTGAAGCCCACCCCAATTCTGTAATTTGCGCTCAGCGCCGCCGGCGCTTTGAAGGCTTCCGCTTCGCGCTCGGGTACGGGATATTCAAGCTTATTTTCCGCATCTGCACCGGGCAGTGTATTGATTTCGGCCACTACTGCGCGATACCGCCAGCACACTTGTCACGTCTCGTACATGCTCCGGCGCTGTGGAGTCATTTTGCAGCGAGTCTGATTCGCTCCGGACTGCCGCTTCACCGCGTCCCCCTCGACCGCGGCCAGCGTTACGCTGGGCGTTCGACGATGAATGCGACGACCCTGATCCGGCACGGGCTGAACGCCATCGCCGTGTTTGAAGACGTCTGCCTCGTGCGCCTCCTCGTGACACTCGCGGCATTTGGGTGTGGGGTCGTCTCGGCGATGATCATCGTAGTGCTCGTTCGTTTCTGTACCGACCTCGCCATGCCCGGCTGGGCGACAAACGCAGCCGGGCTGCTCGTCGTCGTGCTTTTCCAGGCGGCGCTGCTCGCGGCGACGGCAGCCGCCGCCCACCTCAACCGACGCGCATTGCCTGAGATCGTGCCAGCCCGCGATGCGCACTGGTTTCTGCTCGCGCCGAACGTCCGTGCGGACGAGACCAACGACGGAGAAGCGAAGTGGCCAGCGGATCGGCGAGCGGCGTCCTGACGACGCAAACCAACTACGTCGGAGGCGAACTCGAACTCTTTAGCGCCGCCTGCAATTGGAAGCGCTACTGGTCCGACACGATCGCGCCATACGTTGGCGGCCGGGTACTCGACGTCGGCGCAGGACTGGGCGCGACAGCAGATATCTTCTCCGCGCGAAAAGACATCGAAGCCTGGACATGTCTAGAGCCCGACGCGCGCTTTGCTGCTCGCCTCGCGACAAAGATCGAATCGGGTGGCCTGCCAGCGCGTACGCGGGTGCTGCGTGGAACGAACCGTGACCTCGGCCCCGCCGAGTGCTTCGATACCGTCCTCTACATCGACGTACTGGAGCATATCTGCGACGATCGCGGCGAGCTCGCGATCGCGGCTTCGCGGCTTGCGAAGGGCGGCCATCTCATTGTGCTCTCGCCCGCCCACCCTTTCCTCTACTCGCCCTTCGATGCCGCGATAGGCCACGAGCGGCGCTACACCCGCGCGTCCTTGCACGAGGCTGCACCAAAGGACTTGCGGCGGGTGCGGCTCGACTACCTCGATGTAGTTGGGTTCGGTGCCTCGCTGGGCAACCGTCTCATTTTGCGGAGTGTAATGCCGAACCCTACACAGATTGCTGTCTGGGATCGGCTGATGGTGCCGCTGTCGCGCCGTCTTGATCCCTGGCTGGGGTTTCGAGCGGGCAAATCAGTGATTGGGATCTGGGCCCGATGAGCGCCGGCCTCATCGACGGTGCGTCGCCGTCTGCCATCCTATCGCGCGGCGCCGAACTGAGGTGGGGATTGCTGACGGCGGCTCTCGCCGTCGCAACCGCAGCAATCCCGCTCATCCATGAGCCCGCCTTCTACTTCACAGACGACTACCAGTCCTATTTTTTGCCTGGGTTCCTTGAGATCGCCCGGCTGATCAAGGCGGGGGAGTGGCCCTTCCTGACCCCACGCCTCTTCCAAGGGGGGGCGCTCCTTGCCGAGTATCAATACGCGCTATTCAATCCTGTCACTGTGTTGCTCTACCTCGTGCTCGACCAATTCGAGAGGCTCGATCGTGCCGCGGCCTTCTTCGCGCTCGTCCACATCGGCTTGCTCGCTGGCGGCACACACGCCCTGTCGCGCCTCGTTGGAGTGAGCCGACCTGCTTCCGTGCTGGCCGGGCTGACTGCCGCAACGAGCGGATGGATAATATACTGGGGCGCCATCACCTGGATCCCCGGCCTCGTCAGCACGGCCTGGCTGTCTTGGGCCGCAGCCGCGCTGATCCGTGCCTACCGCACACCGGGCCTGGTGCCTTCGGCAGCGGGCGCGGTTTACCTAACGATTGCGAGTGGCTGGCCGTTTTCCGACGCCGCGCTCATCGCCGGTGTTGGCACAGGGCTCAGTTTGGCGTTTTGGGCGGGACGCGACTGGCGAGCGTGCGGGCGCACGGCATTAGCGGTTGGGCTTGGTGGACTACTCGCCGCTCCGTCCTGGATGCCACTCGCAGCCGCGATCGAGACGAGCTCCCGTCAGCCAGAAAGCTTATTGCACGATATGCTGCACGCACCCCTCGGTGTGCTCTTGGCAATGGGCGTGCCGGTCTGGCCTGAGACCTGGCTCGGGTTTAGCGGTTTGATGATGCACGCCGGGCCGCCGACCCAGTACATCTCCTGGTGGGTCCCAGTTGCGCTGGTGAACGCGTCCAGGGCACGACTAAACAACCCGGAGGGGCGCAGTGTCGCCATGTTGCTGGCTGTTACTGTCGTGCTGGCATTGCTCGCTATCTCACCGGGCGTTTCGCAATTGCGCTGGCCATTCCGCTTCCTGCCTTACGTACAGATTGGCTTCGCAGTCATCGCGGCGTGGTTTGCGACTCGTGATCGCTGGGCCCCCGGCCCGACGCTGGCTCTAATCGCGATTGGGGGCGCAGTCGCGATCGCGCGCGATACCGACCTCCTCACAATTCAGATCGTGCTGACAGCTCTCGTTGCCCTCGCGGCCGTGTTGGCGCTGCGGGCCGAGGGGACGGCGCGGCTCGCCGTCATTGCGGCGAGCCACGCCGTCGTGTTCGCGGTCCTCACAACGATCATGCCGTTCAATGGCCAAGTCGGCACCTGGCCTGCATTGATGGAGCGCTCAGCCTACCGTGCTCCATCCCTGAACCCGGGCGACACAACTCTCGTACTCCACAGCAGGGAATACTACCGCTCGCCGATGACACCGGAGGCGCAAAGCGCCTTGTTTACCGAGTTGCCTCATTCCAATACGCCACTGCTCTTAGGAACCGCGGTAGTCGGCGGTTATTCACCCATGCCAGCACAGGGCTTCCTTGCGATTTGTATGTGGCCCAGAGGAACGACTTGCCCGGAGGCTGCCGAGCGACTGGCACGCTTAAATCCCGTGACTGGCGCTACCACGCTTGATCTCGCGCGCGTGGTTCGGGTCGCGACAGAAAAAGGGCCCCGCGCGGACGGTTTTGCCGCGGTCGCCGGACCAGACTGGACCCGGCGCAGCGGTATGGCGGCCGAGCTGTTCGAGCGGGTGGCCAGTGCACCCGCCCTGCCTGGAACGCTATCGGCTGGACCGACTGGCTTTCAGGTCATCGCGGCGGCGGAGGGATCGGCGTCGGGACGATACGAGATCGCCTCGCCGGCGGGCGGCCGCGTCGTCTGGGCGCGCGCGTGGTACCCAGGCTACTCCGCGTCTTGGAACGGCGAACCGCTGACGGTCGAGATCGTCAACGACTTCCTTTTGTCAACGATAATTCCGGCTGGGGGGGGCATACTGAAGCTGCATTACGTACCCGCCGGTCTCCTACCCGGCATCGCGGTTTCGGCGCTAGCTGCGATCCTCTTGGCAGGCCTCACAGTATCGAGCCGGCGAAAAAGTAGCTGAAATCCCTTGCGGATGCCGTCTGCCATAGCCGCCCGACGAAGGGACCTGATCACCGCTGGCCGTTGCAGCTGTTGAGTGCAGGTCGTGGCCCTCGGGCTGCTGGAAGTCCTCCGACCTATCGCAATGAGGCTTCGGCACCGGTAGCGCGAAGGTTTCAGCGAACTGCTGCCGCGGCGCCTGCGACGGCGCGGGACTGTTATCCTGGTACTCGGCGAACACCTTCGGGCCGTGCAAGATCCCCTCCAGCACCACAGGACGAATGGGGCTACTTGAGCGAGCGGCGCCGGCGCGGCAGCATGAACGCGCTTCTTATGATCGACAGCTCCGCGCCTAAGAGCCTGTCCGATAAGGGTCTGAGGCGGGGTTGAGTGGTCGGGATGGCGGTGATTCTAAGAAGCTGTTGAAGCCTGACCTGGAAACGCCATGTGGACACCGACCACTCGGCGGCAGCATAGCCGCGCGGGCCTTCGCTATGAAACCGACCTGACCGATGCCGAATGGGCGGTGATCGAGCCGCTGATGCCAGGACCTGAGCCACGTGGTCGGCCTCCGGTCTGGACGCCGCGGGAGATCTTGAACGCGATCTTCTACGTTCTGCGCGGCGGCATCGCATGGCGGCTGATCCCCAAGGATCTGCCGCCGCGATCGACAACGTTTGGCTACTTCAGCCGCTGGCGCGACACAGGGCTGTTCGGCCGTATCAATCACCACCTTGTCATGGCTGATCGCGAGCGTGTCGGACGCGAAGCCTCGCCGTCCGCCGCAGTGCTTGACAGCCAGAGCGTCAAAACCATGGAGAGCGCCGGGCGGCACGGCTACGACGCCGGTAAGTAGGTTAAAGGCCGCAAGCGCCAAGCGCTGGTCGACACTCGGCCGACGCGGTGGTGCACACGGCCTCGCCGACGCGGGGTGCCGTCGTGGTGCGGGAAATGATGGATGGCCACCGGCCGGCAGTGTGGATCTCGGATCGCTACACCGCCCAGCAAGGGACACGCCGCCGAACATCGGACCTGCCTGGCCCATCTCGCCCGCGACGTGGCCTATGTCGTCGAGACCAGCGACGATCCCGTCCCCTGGCGTCTGCAGCTCTGGCTCCAATCCGTGTTCGCTCTGGCCGAGCGCATCTCCGATCTGGCTGTCTCGACGCTCGCCGCCAAGCGCCGGAGCCCGGATCGACAGCTCGGAGCCATCCTCGCCACGCCGAGCCGCTGCGACCTGACCCGATCCCTCCAGGCCAAGATCGAACGGGCTCGCGATCAGCCGCTGGTGTTCCTCGCCTACCCCGGCGCGGTCGAGCCGACCAACAATGGCAGCGGGCGACTGCTGCGCCCGTCCGTCATCCCGCGGAAGATGACCAACGGCTGCCGCGCGATGTGGGCAGCCGAGGGCGAGGCCGACATCCGCACCGTCGTCGATACTGCCCGCCTCACAGGCCGCAGCCCCTTCCGAACAATCCTCACGACCGTCGGCGCTTAAACCCCGCCACTACGGGCCTGGGTGATTACTTCTGGCTGCGATTTGATGGATCGACTACCCCACCAGACAGTCTTGACAGGTACTGGCCCTACTCTGTCTGCCCAGTAAGTAAGACACGAAGAGCATGCGCTGGGCGGCTTCGCAACCTCACCCGTTTAACAGGGGCGCGACCATGGTGAATAGGATCCAACGGGGTGACGAAAGTAGCTCCTCTGCTAAGACTAACACTTTCACATTTCCGAAGGAGAACGAAAAATTCCGCCTCTCTTTCTCGCGTGGGCTCAATAGCAACTACTTCTACCGGGATCAATCCAAGAAAAATCAACTTTTTTAATATTAAACCAAAACTATATGGCGT
>NZ_VRVG01000113.1:0-18876 GCF_008040085.1 Methylobacterium sp. WL7
CCCCGAGGCCGCCCGCCGCCGTCACCACGTGTTCGTCTCCGCCGACCACCGCTTCAAGGCCGCGGCCCGCTTCCTCCAAGCCCTCTGGCGCGAGGACTGTGACCTGCCGATCGGCACTCATCTCGACCGCGCTAACCCGCACCGTGTCCGCCGCCTCGGCTCACGCATCTCCCTCGCCGCCGGCCGCACCGGCGCCAACTTCATGACGCCCGATATCGCCGCGGTGGCCGCCCGCGCGCTCGCCTACCGCGAACCTGGCGCTGCGTATGACGTCAGCCGCCTGCGAACCAACCTGCTGTCCTCGCAGCCGCTGGCCTTCAACCTGTTCGGCCCACTCGCCGCCGACTCCGCGCTCGCCACCCGCTTCATGGCCGAACTGTTCCCCGGAGTACTGACCTCGGTCACGGACATCCTGTTCGAGCACTCGCCGGGCCGCGGCGATCCACGCTTCACCGCCGACCGAACCGCGTTCGACATCGTCCTCCGTGGCATCACCCCCACCGGCGCCCGGGCGCTGATTTGCATAGAGATGAAGTACAGCGAAGCCGGCTATGAACCTGCCCCACCGCCCCACCCGCGGCACACGGAGATCGCGCATACGACCCCGGGCCTGTTCATCGCGCCCGACGACCCGACCCTGACCGGCCCAGCCTGCCAGCAGCTCTATCGCCAGCACTCCCTCACAGCCGCCATGCTCGCTGCCGGCCTCGCGGACACAGCCACGCTCGCGTTCATAGCCCCCGCGCACAACCAACTCGCACACGCCGCCGCGGCAACTTACAAGCGCCAGCTCTCGGACCCGGCCGCCGGCCCGATCCCGTTCATCCCGCTGACGCTGGAGCACGCGTTCACCGCCATGGCCGCCGCCGGCCTGCCGGCACAAGCCGTGGCGCTTCATCGACGTTATACGGACTGGTGGCTGCTCGACGGCGAGCTCGAACTCGCGATGGGAGCCGCCGCATTCGTACCCGCTGCTGAGGCATTGGCAGCACCCACGCACATGCAGACCGTCGACACCACCAGCGCGACCAAGCCGGTCAACCGTTCACGATCGCAGCGCACGCGGCCCGCGACCCGGACTGCTGCTTGACGGGACGATAAAGAAGCTACGATCCGAGTCGGCGGCAATCACATGCTGCCGGCTCGAACCCGTCTCTGACGCAACTTCACACCGCCGCGGACGCGTGAGAAACACCAGCTCACCCACGCAGGCACATCTCTGATTTTGCCCGCTTCGTACACCGTGCAAGTGTTTGAAAATTGAGAGGTTCGAGTGGCCCAGTTCTGCACACAAGCGGCCTTATCCGCGACCGGCGAACTGTAGCTCAGCCCCGCCGTGACAGCCGCCCATTTCGCGACGACACCATCGCCGCCGCCGGCAGCCGCCTGATCCACGTTCAGGTGACGACAGCTAGGCCAACCCAAGCTTCCCATGCGCCTCGGCGGGCGTCATCTGCCGTATGGATTCTTCGGAAAAGCCAAGCTCACGAAGCGCCGCTCGCTGACGGTTCGTGATCATCAGCGACACCGCAGGAGACGTTGCAGACGCGGTGCCCATAGCGTTCAGCCCAGCGTCCTCGGCGCGACCGGCCGGGTCGAGGAACGCTGCCTCTTCCGCAGCCAGATTGAGGACCAACCGAAGATAGTCGTCAGTTCCCGCCATTCACGACCCTCATTGCTTCTATGCCGACCTGAGGAGTGCGCCGGATCAGCCTCGGGACGGCGGTACCGCCCGCTCTGACGAAGCAGTAGGCTATAGCCGTCGGGGCTGTTCCATCAGGGCTATGTCTTGCCTACCGTCGCCCCGAGTGGAAACGGTGACGCCAGCCCTCATCCAGCCTGCGTTCCTCCGCGCTCTCCTCCGGGACAGCTTCCAGACGCAGGAGGATCATCGCAAAGTTGTTCAGCTGAAGGTACACCTGCTCGTAGAGGGACGGCGCGCGGAGGTCGCGCTTCACGTCGATCCAGAGATCGGAGCTACACGCGGCGATGTCGCTCGCGATGTTCGGCTGATGTGGACCACTGTGATAGAGCGAGCCTGTCGGGACCGGGCTGCCGACCGCGGAGATGATGGCCGGAAAGGAGAGGCTGCGGTAGCACCGCTGCACCCGGCCATTGCCCGCCACGACGATGGCGATCCTCTCGGGTTGGTATTGCACGTAGGCTCGAGCCGCCGCCTCCTTGCCGACCGCGAAGTCGCGCGCGAGCATGAGAACGTGCTGCAGATTGGGCTCGCGAAAGGCCGCCATGGCTCCCCGCAGCAGGTGCGGGGGCATCAACATGAGAGTGGCGAAGCGATTGGCCTCGACCTCCCTGCGCTGCCGCTGATCACCCTCCTTCGCTGTGACGCGGAGAAGGTCAGAGCTCTTGCACATGAACCGGCCGGATTGATCCGGGACGTGGTGCGCCATCAGGAAGTGGGCGAGTTCATGCGCGATGGTGAAGCGGCGACGCGGTTCGCCCCCGCGCTTGACGAGGATGGTGCCTTCGGACCGCTTCGCGTCGGTAACGAGGCCACCCTCGAACTCGTCGGTGTCGAGGTCCTCTATTCCGAGAATGCCAAGGCGCGCGCACAGGTCTTGGATCGGCACGGGCACCGAAAGGTTCGGCTCAGCCTGTAGGATGCGTTTGACGAGCGCCTCCGGCGAGGCCGCGTCTACGAGGTCCATCCTGCTGATCGGCATCCGCGCAGCCCCATCCCGTCCCTACAGGCCGCCACCCACCCGCGATCCCAGGACGGGACTACAGGGAGTTCGTGCAGGCGGTAAGCCGAAGGACCGGTTTTGCGCCTGTCGGCTATCCGGCATGGCGTAAACTGGCCGAAAGCAGCCCAACCGCTTCAGAGAAGGTCGGTCGGAAAAGCGGCCATGCTGCTTACGACCCAACACAGTCGTAGGGACCGCCATCAGAGCTTCCCGAAAGCGGCCATTCGTCGGCCATCCGGCAACTTCGGCTTGGGGTGGAGAGCGGACCCCGGCTCTCCGCCCTGAAGCAGACGTTCCGGCTCAGACCCACCTCGTCGTAGCAGTCGGTTCAGTCCGGGCTCGGAAGTGGACATACGGATGTGGGCCTCTTCGAAGAGGCAGTCGGCGGCTGCACCCTTCCTATCGAACCGCTGCCAGTGGAGCCTAAAGCCATCCCAGCAGGTCGCGCGACGGGCGCCGCACGTCCGAACCTCGCATAAAGTGCCGGCAGCGGCACCGGCAGGTTCTTCAGTGCCTCGACGTCGCCGCGGATCGCATCGGAGATGGTCGTCAGGTAAGCCTGCGTCGTCCGAGCTCGGCGAGGGGCGTGCCGTGGCCTGAAATCGGCAAGGCTGGTAGGCCGGGACGTTCATTCGAGAAGGGTCACGCTGATTTCCGACGATGCATGGTCGACCGCACTGGGGTTGCTCGCGGTCCTGGTCCTCGTCTTTGCCAACGGGTTCTTCGTGGCAGCCGAGTTCGCCTTGGTCTCCGTGCGCCGCAGTCGGGTCGCCGAACTGGTCTCTGAGCGGCGAGCCAACGCCACCGCCCTGCAACGGGCCACTGACCGCCTCGACGCCTACCTTGCCGCTACCCAGTTCGGCATCACCCTCTCGTCCCTGGCGCTGGGCTGGATCGGGGAGCCGGCGCTGGCTCACCTGATCGAGCCGGCTCTGACCTGGCTGCCGATGTCGCTCGGAACGGCCCTGGCCCACACAGTGGCCGTGGTCGTCGCTTTCTCCATCATCACCTCCCTACACATCGTGCTCGGCGAGCTGGCCCCGAAGAGTTTGGCCCTCCAGCGCAGCGAGCGCACGGCGCTGGCCGTCGTCCGTCCGCTCGGCCTGTTCCTGCTCGTCTTCCGCCCGGCGATCGTGTTGCTCAACGGCCTCGGCAACGGCGTGCTTCGGCTCTTCGACCTCCAGGCCGGTCACGGCGAGGGCTCGCTGCATTCGACCGCTGAGCTCAACCTGCTCATCCAAGCGAGCCAGGAAGCCGGCCTGATCCGTGAGGTCCAACAGGAGGCGGTGGAGCGCATCTTCGCCATCGGCGAGCGCAAGGTCCGGGACATCATGACCCCGCGCCACGAGGTCTTCTGGATCGATGCCGACGACCCGCGGGACGTCGTGCTGAAGGCTGTGCGTGAATGCGATCACGCTCAGGTCGTCGTCAGCCGTGGCGACGTCGACGAGATCGTCGGGATCGTGCGCAAGCAGGATCTGCTCGACCAGGTGCTCGACGGCAAGGACATCGACGTTCTCGCGGCCACACAGCCGCCCATCGTCGTGCACGAGAGCATGACCATCCTTGCGGTGCTGGAGACTTTCCAGAGCCAACCGATGCGCATGGCTGTGGTCGTGGACGAGTACGGCAGCCTTGAGGGCATCGTCACCCAGACGGACCTGCTGGAGGCTATCGCCGGCGACATCCCGGAGGCCGGCGACGAACCGGACGTGGTTGAGCGCCCGGACGGCTCGCTGCTGATCGACGGCATGATGCCGGCCCGCGAGGCGCTCGAACGGCTCGGGCTGTCCGAGGACCCGACTTCAGACGACTTCAATACGCTGGCCGGCTACGTGATCTTTCAACTGGGTCGTATACCAGCCGCCGGAGACGCCTTCGAGGCCGGCGGTTGGCGTTTCGAGGTCGTCGACATGGACGGACGTCGGATCGACAAGGTCCTGGCAGTTAGGACAGCCTAATCATTGGGACGAGGGCCGAGCGCGGAGCTGACCTGGTTGGGTGACGGGTCAGGAATTTGCCAGCCGTAATGGGTCGGAGGCGACGCGTCGGCTTCAAGGCGAAGGGTTCAGGTTCGCTTACCATCCAAAGCAGCGGGTCGAGCTGGTGCGGTTTGGGTATGCCCATCGGAGCGACCGGCGGCAGTTCGCTATGGGTGCACCTTTAGCGAACCGCTGTCCGCGGCTGGTTCCGACCCAACCCAGCCGCTTAGTTCGGCATGGACGCTTCCCATACGCGGTCATTCGTCGGCCGTCCGGCAACTTCGCTATGTGTGGGAAGCGAACGCTGCGCAAACATCGGTCCTTCGTGCAACCGGTTTTATCAAACCTTATCGGGCTTCTGCATCGCGTGCGCGAGATACACGGGCTCGCCGGCCCCCTGCACGTTGCCGCTCATGCTCTGCAGTAGGGCAAGCACCTTCGCGCGGTCCTGTCTATCCTCAATTGTGAGCCAAAGGCGTAGCAATTCCAGGGTCTGACCCTCTTCACTGAGAGCCGGATCGAAGAAGGCTTCGAGAGGACGGCCTAGAGAGACCGCAAGACGATCAAGCATTGATGCTGCACGCTTACTGTCTTGACATGGAATGTAAAAGTCTGACACTGCAGCTCCAGAAAACCAACCTGGGTCATATTTAAGATCTGAGGATTTTATGCCGTACGATACGTCGTGGTCAATTAAACTGCGCAAAACCTACGATCAAAATGACGTGGGCTCCACGGACGACGTCAACGAGATGGCGGAGGCATGCCTCAAGGCGAATGAACTCGTGAAGGTTTACGGCACGCCCGAGATGCAGGCGATTATGCGCGTCCTCCTTTTCCAGATCGGGCAAGAAATCGCGCGCGAGCAGGCCGAGAGCCAAAAGAAGCGCAACGGCGAGTGATCGCACATAAGCGCTTTCGCTCCAGGGTAGGAGAGGTCCGCTAAGTATCGTGAGCAGGAACAACGGTAGTTTTTTCTTCTGCCAAATTCCGCCCGAAAGCGGACCATCGCAAATCTACCTGACCCGGACGTAGGTCATCCTCCACCAAGCTGCCGCGGAGCGGACCTTCCGAGGGTCCAAGTAGGGTCGGGAGCGGGCGCGACGGCAGTGTCTGCTCCTGCCAACACCCGCCCGGAAGCAGACCATCGCAAATCCACCCAACCCGGCTGTTCAAGGACGCCTGCCAACGCGACCGGAGCTGGCCGTAAGCGGAATGGCCGCTTCGGAGGAGGTGTGCTCGAAAAGCGGACAGGCTCCTACCGACCCAAGCCGGTCGGGCAGGCTCGTGTGACAGCCGCCGGAAAGCGGACCGCGGTATCTTTCGCCACGGATGGCAGCGATTGTGCCCATGCGATAGAGGGTGCTTTTGCAGGCGGCTTGCATTTTGGTCCCCTGGGCGGACGAGAACTTCATCGGGGAGGCGTGCTCGAACCGCCTCGGCTGGCTGTCTTGGCTTCGGCGGTCACCTGCCATGCCTCTTCAGCCACGCTTCCATGTCGGAGATCTCCGTGACCTGGTCGGCAATGATTTTCTTGGCCATCGCCCTGGTGGCGGGATCCCTGGCATGCTTCAGGGCGACCCTCGCCATGGCGACCGCGCCTTTGTGATGCGGGATCATGTGGGCGTAGAAGTCGACGTCGGGGTCGCCGATATAGGGAATGTCCATATCCTTCATCATCGCCGTGTCGGCGGCCTTGAATTCTCTGGTCGAGGCGTCGTCTTTCGCGTCTGACTTCGTCGAGCCCATCTCCATGCCGACCATTGAGCCGTGACCGTTCACGCCCTGCGCGAGGACTGGGCTAGCCACCCCGGTCCACAGCAGAGCGACAGCGAGAAGTGCGGGGTTGTGGGTCATGAGTTTTCCTCTCCGGGGTAGGAGCCACTCGAACTTACCGCTGTCGGTCGCGCCTTCCGGGCTGGCGAGTTGCACCGCGTCGTTCGACCTGTCGCCAAGTGCGGGGCATCGCCGGTTGCGTGGCTGCCGTCGGCCGGGTCCAGGGGCGCTTGAATGGGCCTGCCGCGTATTTCGAAGATGGGGCGTATTGACGTCGGTCGTCGCAAACGGCTTCCAATCCTCAATTAACAAAAGCGATGAATTCGGATTGCAGAGTTTTGTCGATCCTGTCCGTATTAGACGCAAGATGCTGAAAAACTGAATTTTAATTGCCGGACCAAAGCTGGTTCTCAAGGTGCGTAGCGCGTAAAGACAAAATCATGGTCTGACGATACGCGAGCATGGCATGGCGCGCAGGTAATCATTAGCTCTTCGCTCCGGTTGGGCTTGCCACCTTCGAATTGGCCGTACCCCCATCCGCCCGTATCGGCGAATTTCTTAGAGTCCTTGACGCTGAATTGCACGTTCGTCGGGGAGCCGGGAACGAACGATTGCGTTTGGCCGAAAACCGCGTCGTTTTCGGCGGACGACACATACTCCCACGCCAACCGCGCGATGATGGCGCCATCCGGGAATGGACGCGTCCCTTCCCGATATGCCTTGACCGCGATGTCGTTTCCAAGAACGGCACGAATGTCGTTGAGCTTACCCGCTTCGTGCGCCACGCTGATCAATTGCCAATTGCGGTACCCTGCAGGAAGTCTGATGCCGAAGATCGGAGCAGCATCGTCATCAGCACTTCCAGCCGCCAATGGAAGAAAGACCATGACGCAGCCGCCCATGATGTATGCACCGAGGCGAAGAAATGCCGTTCTCATGGTGTTCTCCCCCTGAACCCTATGCTGAACTATTTCTCGATTGACGCCGCTCCGGCGGTTGACGTCAGATCCGTGTGGCGGAGTCTTGAGGCCGCCATGCTCGACCTAAAGCGCTCCACGTGGTTTCGCCGGGTCGGTTCCGGAAGCCTGAAGCACGCAGGCCTCCACCAGCCGCGAGAGAGCCTCCGCGGCACGCCTCGGATTGCCGTCGGTCAAGCAGTGACGCTCCGCCAGCCACAGGGGGTCGTCGTAACCGACCCAAGTCCGATCCGCCGGATCACACCACACGAGGGCGCGTAAAGGCAGGTCAACGCCGATGGTCTGGTTTGCCTGCATCAGAGGCGTTCCGCCTTCCGCCCTGCCGAACACCAGCAATTGCGTCGGCCGCAGATTGAGCCCCGCCTGGGCCGCCGCGGCCGCATGATCCAGTCGGAGGAACACCGTCAGGCCGCGCTCCGCCACGGCGCCGACAAGGTTGTCCATGGTCTCGCCGGGCTGGAACCGGCTCTCATGCTCGATAAAACCGGCCGTCATGGGCGAGGCTCCCTGTCCCAGCGGGCCGCCACCTCGTCCATTTTGGCGGCCAGCTCGCTTGGGGTCAGGATGCCCTTCGCGAACAAAATATTGGCGAACGCGGCGATCCACCGCTCGTAGTAGCTGAGCGCACCGACCATCTCGGCTCCAAGCGCCTCGACACCCCTACGCTTCTCCTCGGTGTTGAGAATCTTGTAGAAGTCGAGCACGTCGGCGAGAGCGTGACACCGCTTCTCCCAAGGCTCAAGTTCGTGTTCGACCCGCTGGATGTGCCCACCGTCCAGGCCTCCGATGTCGTTCGGCAGCCGCTTCAGCAGCATCTCGGTCTGGGTCATCGGTCGGCTCCAGCAATTGGAAGCTTGACGGGCGCGACGCCGATCATCGTGTCGCGCGTGACAAGGGCAGCCAGTTCCTCCTCGCCCCAGCCTTCCGTTTCTGCCGGTCGCCGCGGCAGGACGAGGTAGCGGACCATCGCGGTCGAGTCGCTCACCCGGATCTCGACGTCGTCAGGGATGATGGTGCCGAACTCTGCCAAAACCGCGCGCGGCTCGCTCACGGCACGGGACCGGAAAGGTTTCAGCTTGTACCAGTCGGGTGGAAGTCCAAGAACGGGCCGAGGATAGCACGAACACAGCGTGCAGACGATCAGGTTATGCACCTGGTCGGTGTTCTCCAGCACGATAAGCCCGGTGTCGTCGTAGAAGCTGATTCCGAGCTCCTCGCAGGCGGCTCGGCCGTCGGCGAGGAGACGTTCCTTGAAGTCGGGGTCGACCCAAGCCCGCGCGACAACCTTGGCGCCGAGAGCGGGGGTGCGCGAGTCCAGGACTTCGATCTGTCTCCGGATCTCGTCCGCGCCGATGAGGCGATGCTCGATCAGGAGTTCCCGCACCGCGGTCTCCATAATCTCGTAGTAGCCGGGTCGTCCCGTGTGGACGATCTCCGAATGGGGGTGATCATGCCCGTGATGATCAACGTTCGGATCCCCGTGCGCGCTCATTCCCCCATCCTCTCAAGCCAGGTCTCGAACACTTCGATGTGCAGGCTGTCGCGCGACGAAGCCGCATAATCGGGCCAGAGCTGCGCCATCGCGAAGGCGACGCGGTAGTAGTGCAGCCTCGAACCGGCGTTGCGCCCGTACGCTTCCTCCTCGTTGTCGATGCCGGCCGGTTCGATGACCTTCTCGATCACACCTTCACGACCACGCAGGTACAGCGGCACGCGATAGTGCCCGACCGGAGAGCGCTTCGCGATCCTGACACCCTCGCCAACCTTGAAGCTGGGCGTCTCACCCAAAGCCCATACGATGCTCTGGTCCCGCTCAGTAGCTGTCATCCCTGGCGTCCGCTCGGTCGGCATCTTCTGAAAGGTAGCGGTAGCCAGCGCCGTCCCGCTCGGCGAAACCCACGCCGGGATAGGGCCAGTGATAGCCTAGAAGCATCGCGTGCTCACTCGCCGCGCGGTCCAGCAGGCGTTCGCGGCTGGCGATGGCCTGCCCGTCGTCGGCGTCGAAGCCGAACGTCCACCTGGGATTTGGGAAGAACACGGATGGCGTCGTGACGACGTCGCCGGCGATTATCAGCCCGTCTCCTCCGGCCACCTCGAAGGAGAGGTGGCCCGGCGTGTGACCCGGGGTCGCCATGGCTCGGATCCCGGAAATCACCTCGTCTCCGGGGCGCACCATCGTAACCCGGTCGCGTACGGCTGCGTACTGGCGACGGGCCCCGATCGCGAACGGCCGCTGAGCGTCAGGAAGCTTCGTCCAGACGTCGTCGTGGTTCCAGAAGTCCCACTCGGTCGCGCCGGCATAGTAGGTGGCATTGGGGAAGCGCAGAGCACCGTCTGCCAGGACGGTCCCCCAGATGTGATCCGGGTGACCGTGGGTGAGGACCACCTTCGTAATGCTGCCGGCGTCGATGCCCGAGGCCGCGAGGTGCCGAGAGAGTTGCCCGAGACCCGGCTGGAACCCCACTCCGCCGGTATCGAACAGGATCAGCTCCTCACCGGTGCGGACTAGGGGGATGTTGGCCGCCGGCTCGTAGATTTCCGAGCGGATACCGGCGCCCTCCAATGCCGCGCTTCGGTCTGCCGCCGGCGCTTCAGGGGCCAGCAGTGTCGTAGGCAGTACCAGATGCCCATCGCTGAGGACCGTGACTTCGTAGGAGCCATGCCTGAAACGATAAGGCGCTCGCCTCGCCACTTCCGAGTGAGCGCGCTGTTCGGGAGTAACTGCGGAGTGCACGGACCGGCCGTCCGTAGTGTCCTCCTGCCCAGTCATACCGCGGTCCCCGATCCCGGGCCACGAACGTGGCTGGCGCTGGCTCCGGGCGATCCAGGCTGCCTTGTTCGACCCTGCGCCTCGGCACAGATCCGGTCGCGGAGCTCCGGGTCGTCGGCAATCTCAGCGCTGGTAAAGCGCGGCGTGATGTGTTGCGGGCAGTTCCAATCGAACGCCTCGACCCTGATCAGAAATGCACGTTCGATCACGGCCCGGTAGCCAGGCGGCGCGAGACGGTCGACCTGTTCGGAAAAGTCGGTCCTCTCGACGCCCCGCATGCGGCCGAACAGTTTCAGGCGGCGCCGGCTTGGATAGTCCATTAGGAACAGCGAGACACGGTCGTCGACGGCGACATTTCCGGTCGTCACGTACTGCCGATTGCCACGGTAATCGGCGAACCCCAGGTCAGCCTCGCCGAGGACCCTCAGAAAGCCCGGCGGACCGCCGCGGAACTGCACGTAAGGCCAGCCGGTCTGCGAGACTGTCGCGATGTAGAAGCCGTCGCGTGCCGCGATGAACGCGCGCTCGCCGGGACCGAGCCGCGCGCCGGGCTCATCGAGCGCGTCGTACCGCGCGTAGAGATTTCGGCTTCCCTGCGCCTCTTGAACCGCTTTCACCGACTGCGTGAAGGCGATATCGGAGTACCTGCGGCCCATATTGCCTCCTCCCCGTCAAATCGTCCTCGCTTGGATCCTCTGGCGCTGTCGCCGACTCGGATTTCAATTTGGCCGTACTCGCTCAGACACCTTCGTGAACGAGGCGGGTGAATAGCGTTGGCGTGATGACGAATTGGCCCCAGACTTCGTCGAAGGCTGCCGTGGGTCTCGCCGCCACGATTTCTTCCAGTGATCTTCCCTGCGCCTTCAGTGCGGCGACCTTGTCCCGCACCGTGACGAGCATGTCGTGGAACCGCTGCAGCCCCGCGCGGTCGCTGACTGGAAAGCCGTGGCCGGGGATGACGATGGTGCTTTCGGTCGCCTGGGCAAGATTGGCTTCCGCAGCACGGATGCTCCCGTCGATGCTACCGCCGGTCGAATAGTCGATGAAGGGGTAGACACCGTTCCAGTACGTGTCGGCGACATGCAGGACCTCGGGCTCCTCGAAGTGAACCGAGATGTCGCTGTCCGTGTGGGCGGGCCCATAGTAGCGCAATGCCAGCGTGGTACCGTCGAGGCTCAGGCGGTGATCTGTTGCGAACACCTCGGTCGGCAGTGCCGCTTCCGGAAGCTGCACGAAGTCGTAGTCCCAGTCCTCGACGCGCTGCGTGGTCGAGAGGTGCCGGCGCGTGTTCTCATGGGCGATGATTGTCGGGGACAGCTCGTGCAGCCAAGCGTTCCCGTCGGCGTGATCGAAGTGCCAATGCGTGTTGATCAGATGCGTGACCGGTTCGGGGCCGAGCGTCGCGAGCGCTGAGGCGACCTGCGGGCGCGACACGGCGATGCCGGCGTCGACGAGAATCTTACCGGCGCGGCCCGCCAGAACCGCGATGTTGCCGCCAGATCCTTCCAAGACCGCGATGTTGCCGCGGAGATGGTGGACCTTGATGGCAGCCTTCGCCGCCTCGAACTTGATCGTCTCGACGATACCGCGCGCTTTAGCGAAGGATTGTCTCGGGGAGAGCCACGTTCCGTTCGCCCCGAATGTCGTATCCGGCGTGCCACAGAGGCAGAGGCCTCTGTGGGAGAGCTGAAACTGAGATGACGGCATCACACGGCTCTCCTTCTGGCGGGCGGGCCGCTATGACGCCGACAGGAAGTCGCGAAGATCCGCGTTAACGCGGTCCTTGTGGGTGGTGCACAATCCGTGTGGGGCGCCCTCGTAGACCAGGAGCTTCGCATCCTTGATCATCTTCGAGGACCGTCGCGCCGAGGCATCAATCGGCACGATCTGATCGTCGTCGCCATGAAGTACCAGCGTCGGAACATCGAAGCGAGTGAGATCTTGCGTAAGGTCCGTCTCTGAGAACGCCCTGATGCAGAAGTACGAAGCGGGGAAGCCTGCCATCATGCCCTGCAGCCAGAACGCCTCACGCACGCCCTCCGAAATGGCTGCACCGGGGCGGTTGTAGCCGTAGAATGGCATGCTCAGATCCTTCCAGAACTGCGACCGGTCGGCCTGCACAGCGGAGCGGAGGACGTCGAACGCCTCGATGGGCGTCCCGTCTAGATTGTCGACGCTCCTGAGCATCATTGGCGGGATGGCGCCGATCAGAACGGCCTTCGCGACCCGCTCCGTGCCGTGCCTGCCGATGTAGCGGGCAACTTCGCCCCCTCCCGTCGAGTGGCCGACATGCATGACCTCCCGAAGGTCGAGAGCCCTGACCAGCGCGGCTAGGTCGTCCGCGTAGGTATCGAGGTCGTTGCCGGTCCAGGGTTGGCTGGAGCGGCCGTGCCCCCGCCTGTCATGCGCGATGCAGCGGTACCCCTGGCTGGCGAGGAAGAACATCTGATCCTCGAAGGCGTCGGCGCTGAGAGGCCAGCCGTGGCTGAAGACCACGGGTTGCCCCTCGCCCCAGTCCTTGAAGTAGATCTCGGTGCCGTCTTCGACCTTGATCGTGCCCATGCGCCGCCCCCTCGCGTGCCAACTGCACCTCAGCGGCCGGCGACGTTACGGTCGAGGAAGTCCCGAATCATGGGCGCCATGACGTCGAGTTTGTCTTCAAGGGCGAAATGCCCGGTATCCAGCAGATGCAGCTCGGCGTCGGGCAGGTCTCGCAGATACGGGTGTGCGCCGTCGGCCGGGAAGATTGTATCGTTCCGGCCCCAGACGATCAGCGTCGGCGGCTTGCGCTCGCGGAAGAAGGCCTGGAATTGCGGGTAGAGTGGTACGTTGGTGCCGTAGTCGCGGAAGAGGTCGAGCTGAATATCCTTGTTGCCCGGCCTGTCGAGAAGCACCTGATCGTGCAGCCAGTTGTCCGGATCGATCCGGGTCACGTCGGCGACGCCGTCGACGTACTGAAACTTCGTCGTTTCCGGCGCGACGAGGAAGGCGAGAGCGTCACGCCGTTCCGGGGTATCCTCGCGCCAGTAGGCCTTGATCGGATCCCAGAATTCCTTCAGCCCCTCCTCGTAAGCGTTGCCGTTCTGGACGACCAGCGCGCTGACACGTTCGGGATGCTTGAGGGCGAGCCGATAGCCGACCGGGGCACCGTAATCCATCACGTACATCGCGTAACGGCCCGCCCCCAGTTGGGAGAGAAGCCCATCGACGAGGTCGGCGTAGTGCGCGAACGTGTATGCGAACGTCCGATGATCAGGAGCATCGCTGCCGCCGAAGCCCGGATAGTCTGGTGCGATGACGCGGTAGCGGTTCGCGAGGAGCGGGATCAGGTTGCGAAACATGTGTGACGAGGTCGGGAAGCCGTGCAACAGCAACACGACCGGTGCGCCCGCCGGGCCGGCTTCTCGGTAGAAGACGTTCACGTCGTCGACCTTGGCGGTGCGGTAATGGGTGACCGGAATGCTGGCGGGATCAGTCACGTAGCCACCTTCGCATCGAACCACTCAATCGAAGTTAGCGTATTGTGATCGACCGCAGAATGCCTAAGCTGCGAAATCCTTGATTTCGCGGGGCGGAACAATGATTGACCGTCTCGATGCAATGCGGGTGTTCGTCACCGCCCTGGACGAAGGCAGCCTCGCCTCCGCCGGCCGACGCCTCAATCGCTCGCCGGCGGCCGTGACGCGGGCCATCGCCGCCCTTGAGAGTCACGTCGGAGTTCAGCTCCTGCACCGGACGACCCGACGGCTGCAGTTGACCGAGGCTGGCAAGCAGTACGCCGCCGTCTGCCGCAGGGTGCTGACGGACTTAGGTGAAGCCGACCTCGCCGTTGCCGGACATCGGGCTGCCCCGCAGGGCGTCCTGACCGTCACCGCCCCCGTGATGTTCGGGACACGTGTCCTGCGCCCGGTCGTGGGTGAGTTCCTAAAGGCATATCCCGCGATGCAGGTCCGATACCTGCTGCTCAATCGGATGACGAGCCTCCTCGATGAGGGCATCGACGTCGCGCTCCGGATCGCCCCGCTGCAGGATTCCAACTTGATAGCGATACGCATCGGCGAGGTGCGCCGCGTTCTGTGTGCATCGCCCGACTACCTGGCTGGCCGGCCGCCGATCATGTCCCTATCCGATCTGGCGCAGCACGACGCCATCGGCATCGAGCCCACGAGCCCGGAGGATATATGGAGCTTCCCCCCCTTGGATGGAGGCAGGGTTTCCCGCACGGTCCGGGTCAAGCCGCGCCTGATGGTCAACACCGACGAGGCCGCCGTCAGCGCGGCGGTCGACGGTGAGGGCATCGCCCGGATCTTCTCCTACAAGATCCAGCAGGAAGTCTTCGGCGGCAGCTTGGTCGTCCTACTTCCCGAGGACGAGCCGCCTCCCGTGCCCGTACATCTGGTCACGCTACCTGATCGGCTGTCGCTCGCTAAAGTGCGGACCTTCATGGACTTCGCCGCCGTTCGCCTCAGGGCCGACTTCGACCGCACCCCGCCGCAACCCGAGGACCGACGTTCCTCCCGGGAACGGCTCGACGCCGAGGTCTCGCGCCAGCGATTGACGCCGAACCGGAATGGCGCCGGCCGGCTATCGGGAAGTCCGTGACCGGTCGATGCGTGGATTTTGCGGCGTGCCGCCCATTCACCGCCTCAATCGCGGGTCGTCCTGATTGACGCGGCTGCGCAGCGTGAAGACCCCGCTTCCGGACAGGATGGCACTCCGGGCGAGGAGACGGCCGCTCTGCCAGTTCGACAGCCCGAGCTCGGGCTGGTTTAGGGCATATTGCCCGTCGACCCATCGGGTGAACCCGTCGCTTACGAAGGGCGCGTTCACCGTGTCATAGAGGCGCCGATGCGCCTCCGGGTCCCGACTGATCAACGATGCGGCGAAACGCGGGCTGTGGCGATTAAACAGCGCGACCGCGTGATCGAGATCATCCACGATCTTCAGGCTGACCTCGGGCGTGTCTTCCCATTCCCACTCGTAGCCGAGATCGTCCTCGGATTGGATCTCCGTCAGCGGTTCGGTGCGTTCGCCTTCGGCGCGCCGGACCCGGACGGCGGCGCTGCGCCAGGCGTCCGGCAGGACGGTCTCGTCGCCTGCCACCACATGAAGCTTGCACCCGAAGCCGCGTGCGCGGCCGGCGGCGTCCAGGGCCGACAGGAAAACCGGCACGAGATCCGCCACCCGGGCGCGATGGATGCAGCACACGTTCAGCGTGTTGCAGACCTTTCGGTCCAACGAGGCTTCGACAGCCGCGGAGAAGCGCTCCGCGTCCGCATCGCGGTCGGCCACCATCCACGCTCCGCCGGTTCCGTGCAGGCTGACCGCCGTGCCGGCCTGCCGGGCGACGCTCCCGAGCTGAGCCACCGCCCGACCCGACCCACGTGCTACCGCCAGCGAGAGCCGGCGGTCCGCAAAGAGCGCCCAACCGGTCGACCGTTCCGGGCTCTCGACGAGCGAGATGGCTCCGGGTGGTAAGCCGGCCTCATCGAGCGCGGGCACGAGGGCGTGCCGCATGATGGCCTGTGCGGTGCCGAGTGCGTCGCTGCCGATGCGGAAGACGGCCGTGTTGCCGCTGCGCAGGACGCCCGCTGCATCGGCGAGCACGTTCGGGCGTCCCTCGAAGACGAAGCCGACTACCCCGAGCGGTGCCGCCACCTGCTCGATGGTCCAGCCGGTATGGACGATGCGTTCGACGACCCGACCGCGCAGCGTCTCGCTGTCACGCCACGCCCGCAGGCCCGCGACCATGTCCTGCCGCATCCGGTCGGTGGCGACGAGCCGGGTCGTCGAACGGCCACCGCCCTGGGCGCGCTCGACATCCTGCCGGTTCGCCTCGGCGATGGCACTCCAAGCCGAAGGGTCTTCGAGGAGCGCGGCGAAACGGTCGAAGAACCGCTCGATTGCCTGATCCGGAATGGCCGACATCGCCATGAAGGCGGCATGCGCACGGTCCACTGCGGCGGCGGCCAATGCGATCTGAGCCGCGGGGATATGCAGGAGGTCTCCGGTCTCCTGCAGGACCAGCAGATGGTCGCCGGGCTGAAAGGCAGCCGCAAGCTCCGGCGTGACCACGGTCACGCGGTCCCCGCCGAAAGGCACAGGCGTTCCCGATACGAGGCGCTCGATGGTGGTCGTCATGGGAGCGGGCATAGGGCGATCTCGGTGTGGAAACCAAGCCGTGTCGTCGTGGAAAACGACCACCCAATAGAGCGGTGTGGCCACGGTGGGCGCGCCAAGGGCCTCTCTTCCGATCCGAGGGGATCCGGCCGACGGGATGAGCACGGCGCCGGCCTCACCTTCCCTGGAAGGCGGTGACCCAACTGCAGCAAACGTCTCGCCGAGACCCGCGCGCTCATGGCTTTGACCGGCGAGATTGCTGACGGGACGCGCCTTTGGCGCGAGCCGCAATCGAGCGTCCCGCTTCGTCGCGACCGGACTGTTCGAGACCCGTGATCAGGATATCGACTAGACGCATGGCCGACTGCCTCCGGTCCGGGCCGGAGCTGATGTTGGCTACGCTGGCCACCGCCCGCAGCAGGTCGAGCGGCTCCATGCCGAGTTGGATCTCGCCCGCGGCGACCGCGCGGTCGCACAACATGGCCATGGACTGCTTAATCTGGGCGCCGGACGCGGCATACAGGCCGGCCGGTCCGTCCGTCATCGCATTGAGGGCCTCCGACATGCCTTGCTTGGTCGCCATGTAGTCGACGAACACCAGCATCCATTCCCGCAAGGCCTCAGTCGGGGAACGGGTGGCTGTGAGCCGCTCCGCGGCCTCGGCGAGATGGGCTGTCTCATTCCTGTAGACCGCCTCGATCAGGGCGTCGCGGGTCGGGAAGTGGCGGTAGAGCGTGCCGACACCCACGCCTGCCGCGCGCGCGATCTCCTCCAGGCCTGCGGACGCGCCCTTCTCGGCGAAGGTCGCCTTGGCCGTGTCGAGTAGCCGGGCGCGATTGCGCTGGGCGTCGGCACGCGGCCTGCGGGCTGGCGGACGAGGCTCCTCTTCGTCCACGGGCGAACCCCTCTTGCTAAACGGAGGATCCCTCCGTATTTAAACGGAGGGATCCTCCTCTTACCGATTTAAATGCCGGCGAACAATGGCTTCGCGGGCGACGGGCGAGGTGTGTCCACCGGCAAGGAGAGCAACATGGCCGCATCATTCGGGGCGACCTCGACCACCGACGAGGTGCTCGCGGGCGTCGAACTCAACGGAAAGCGCGTGCTCGTCACCGGCGTGTCGGCGGGGCTTGGCGTGGAGACGGCCCGCGCCCTCGCCGCGCACGGGGCGCAGGTCGTCGGTACGGCGCGGGATCTCGCCAAGGCCGAGGCGGCGACTGCCATAGTCCGCGATCAGGCAGCGCATGGCGGAAGTCTCGAACTGGTCGCGCTCGACCTCGCCTCGCTGGCGAGCGTGCGTGCCTGCGCCGACGCGCTGCTGGCGGACGGCAGACCGTTCGACGTCGTCATCGCCAACGCTGGCGTCATGGCCACGCCGCTGGGTCGAACGGCCGACGGTTTCGAGACGCAGTTCGGCACGAACCATCTCGGCCACTTCGTCCTCGTGAACCGGATCGCGTCCTCGATCCGGGACGGCGGTCGGCTGGTCATGGTCGCCTCGGCCGGTCATCGCTACGCGGAGCCGGATCTCGACGACCCGGGCTTCGAGCACGCGCCCTACGACCCGATGGTCGCGTACGGGCGCTCGAAGACGGCCAACATCCAGTTCGCCGTGGAGTTCGACCGGCGGCACAGGACGCGCGGCGTGCGGGCGACGGCCCTGCACCCCGGCGGCATCCAGACCGAGCTCGGCCGGCATGTAGGCCAGGGCGCCGTCGCCCAGTCGGTCGAGCGGATCAACGCCGACCTCGCTGCGGCCGGCAAGCCGGCTTTTGCGTGGAAGACCATCCCCCAAGGGGCTGCCACGTCGGTTTGGGCGGCCTTCGTGGCGTCGGCGGAGGCAGTCGGCGGCCGCTATTGCGAGAACTGCCACGTGTCCGAGATCACCGACGGGCTGATCACCCCCGTCAGCGAGGGCGTGCGCTCCTACGCGCTGGATCCCGAACGCTCGCGCGCGCTCTGGGCGAGGAGCGAGGACTTGGTGGACGAGCGTTTCTGACATTGCAACTAGGCAACTTCGAGCCAGACCTAGCCGAAGATCGGATGTCCGCATTGCTGCGCTTACCGCTCAAAAGCAGACCGTCTTAAATCCTGAAGAGTTTCGGGCGCCGTGAGGCGTACGAAAGTCGTGGATGAACGAACCCGCGGGATGGCGGTCACTGAGCTATGGGGATTTGGGCTGAGCGTGGCCCCCGTTGGGGTAGCTACAACGGGTCGGCTCCGGTGTTTGCGGGCCTGAAGGCTCCCGGACTGCCTGGTTACGAGGGCCCGGTGAGGCGGACCCGAGGTCGACGACCTCGTTGGCCAAGCTGATCCCTGCGGTCGGCACAAGCTGAGGCCCGCCCCGAAGTGCACCTCTTCGGGTCTTTGGCGGCGTCAGGCCATGCCGGGTCATGGCGAACCTGCCCGGTTCGACGTGGAGCGGAACGGCGGCCCACGGGGCTGATACCAGCCCGCGAAGGAGCCGACGATCGTCATGGGACCGCCGCAGCAGGGGCAAGGCTGCCGGGCGGGGACGTCGCTATTCTGCGGATCGGGTGCGTCGG
>NZ_VRVG01000114.1:0-18747 GCF_008040085.1 Methylobacterium sp. WL7
CCCTTGTTGCTCCCGCCCTTGTTGCTCCCGCCCTTGTTGCTCCCGCCCTTGGGCGCGCTCATCTCACCCGGCCGGACCTCTCGGGCGACCCGGTCGAGCACGGCGTTGACGAGGCCGGGCTCGTCGGCGGTGTAGAAGCTGTGGGCCACGTCGACATACTCGGAGATCGCCGCGGGCGCCGGCACGTCGGGCCGGAACAGCAGCTCGTAGGCGCCCGCCCGCAGGATCGCCCGCAGCACGATCTCGATGCGCCGGAGCGGCCAGCCCTGGGCCAAAGCCTGGTCGAGCTTCTGGTCGATCGCCCGCTGTTCCTCGACCGTGCCGCGCAGCAGGTCGCGGAAGAAGGCGGTCTCGGCCTTGGGATGCACGATCCCATCGACTTCCTGGCCGATCCAGAAGGCCTCGAACTCGGCCAGCGCATCGAGGACGCCCTTGCCGGAGATGTCCATCTCGTAGAGCGCCTGCACCACGGAAAGGCGCGCGCCGCTGCGCGGGCTGATCGCCCGGGCGGTCTCATGGGCGGTCTCGTGGACCTCGCCTTCGGGGGCAGCCTGGGCGGTGTCGTCCGGCCTGGTTTCGGTCGTCCCGGTCATGTCGGTTCTCGTTATCGCGGGCGCGCCGCCTCGGCCGCGCGCTTGAGGGCGAGCACCCCGAGCGCCGCCTCGGCCGCGCCGCCGCCCTTGTTCATCTCGGCGACCCGGGCCCGTTCCAGCGCCTGCGCCTCGGTCTCGACCGTGAGGATGCCGTTGCCGAGCGGCAGCCGGCGCTGGACCGAGAGGTCCATGAGGGCGCGGGCGCTCTCGCCGGCCACGATGTCGTAATGCCCGGTCGCGCCGCGGATCACGCAGCCGAGCGCCACCACGGCGTCGTAGTCGTCCGCCAGGATCGCCACCGCGGCGGGGATCTCCAGGGCACCCGGCACCGTGACCACGGTGGCGTGCGCGGCGAACGCGTCGATCACCGCGAGGGCGCCGGCCAGCAGCTCGTCGGCGAGCGCCTCGTAGTAGCGCGCCTCGACGACGAGGATGCGGGCGCCGGCAAGGGCCGGATCCGCGGGCATCGGCGCCGTGGCGGCGCGGTTATGGGCGACCATGGCTGCGTCCGGTCGATATTTCGGGGGTTGGCGAGGGCGCCGCGCATCGGGCGCCCTCCGGATAGAGGGACGGTTAGACCGAAGCGGCCGGCGCGACAAGCACCGCGGGGCGCTACCGCACCAGCGGCGGCAGCGGCGGCGCGCCCGCTTCCGGGAGCGCCGTGCGGGCCACGTTCATGGTCATGGCCAGCAGCGCGTAGTAGCCGTTGATTCCCGTGAGATCGATCGCGCCCTGCTCGCCGAAGCGCGCCACCACGGACGCGTAGGTGGCATCGCTGACCGCACGGTTGTGCTGCAGCTCGGTCGAGAAGGCGTAGGCCAGCGCCTCGTCGTCGCTCATGGCCTCGGGGCGGCGGCCCTCCGCCAGGGCCTGCGCGGTCTCCGGTGCGACCCCGGCCTTGAGCGCGATCGGATGGTGGATCTGCCACTCGACCTGCTGGCTCCACAGCCGGGCGACGATCAGGATCACGAACTCGCTGATCCGCAGCGGCAGGGCGCTGCCGTAGCGCAGGTACAGCCCCATGCGACTGGCGCATAGCATCAGTTCGGGACTGCGCAGCAGCGGCACGAATGGCCCGAAGACCGGGACCCCGCGCTCGGCCTGGAACGCCTCGGCGGCTGCGGCCTGCGCCTCCGAGAACTGGTCGGCGGGGATCTCCGGCAAGCGATCCGTACCCGTCATGGCTTCCTGCCCTCACTGCACCGTGCGCGCGGCACGCGCTCTGGATTTCCGGCCCCCGGGAGCCTAGACCATTCAGGCTGACCGGCCCGACGAGCGCCCGGGCCGGACGCGATCCGAACACACGCCAGCGAGGCTTACGGCTTTGGCCCTCCCCGTCAACGAACGCCGGCGCATCATGCTGCTCACGGGCGCGAGCCGGGGCATCGGACACGCCACCGTCAAGCGCTTCTCGGCGGCCGGCTGGCGGGTGATCACCTGCTCGCGCCACGCATTCCCCGAGAACTGCCCCTGGGAGATGGGCCCCGAGGACCACCTCCAGGTCGATCTGGCGGACGCCCAGGACACGATGCGCGCCATCGAGGAGGTCCGGGGCCGGCTCGACGCCGAGGGCGGCGTGCTGCACGCGCTCGTCAACAATGCCGGCATCTCGCCGAAGGGCCCCGCGGGCGAGCGCCTGGGCGCGCTGGCCACGGAGTTCGACGGGTGGCAGCGGGTGTTCCAGGTCAACGTCTTCGCCACGATCCTGCTGGCCCGCGGCCTGCGCGACGAACTCGCCCGGGCCCGGGGCTCGATCGTCAACGTGACTTCGATCGCGGGCTCCCGGGTCCATCCGTTCGCGGGCGCCGCCTACGGCACCTCCAAGGCGGCGCTTGCGGGCCTGACCCGCGAGATGGCCGCCGATTTCGGGCCTCTCGGGGTGCGGGTCAACGCGATCTCGCCGGGCGAGATCGACACCTCGATCCTGTCGCCCGGCACGGAGAAGCTCGTCGAGCAGATCCCGCAGCGGCGGCTCGGCACCCCCGACGAGGTCGCCAAGGCGATCTACTTCCTGTGCACCGACGCCTCGTCCTACGTGAACGGGGCCGAGCTGCACATCAACGGCGGCCAGCACGTTTGACCCGCCGCTCCCGGCGGCGGACATGACCGCCATGCGCCCTTTCCCGCCCCTGCGACGCCGGATCGTCGCGGCCCTCACGGGCCTGGTCCTGTGCGCGGCACCGCTCGCCGGCGCCCGCGCCGAGGCCCCCGGTATCCGGATCCTGGACCTGCCGTTCAAGGTGCGGGCGCTGCGGGGGCCGCGCAGCGAGGTCGCGATCTCGGTGGCGACCTCCGGCCTTCTGCCGATCGCCGGCGCGAAGGCGAGCCAGCCGGCCGGCGACGAGGAGAGCGCCCCGATCGCCGTGGTCTGGGGTGACGACGGCGGTGCCGTGCTCGGCCTCGCGGACGGCGCCGTCACGGTGCGGCCGATCGGCCGCGAGGCGGTCGAGGGGCTGACCGCCGCTGAGACGCCGCGGGGCGCCCTTCCGGGTTCGCGCCGGGTCCTGGCCGGACCCCTGAGCGCCTACCTGACCGGCCGTACCCGGGCCGCCGACGGCGGCGAGGCCGCCGCCGTCCTGACGATCCGCGAACGCCAGCCGATGGCCGTCAGCACCGATCCGAAGCCCGTCCCGGTCGCCACCGTCACGGTGCCGGCGGGGGGCGACGCGGTTTTCGCGCCGCTCCGGCCGCGCCTGCTGCGCCTCGCCGGCCGCCCGGCCCTCCTGGCCGCGACCCTCTCGGGACCGGATTCGGGCGGCCTGGTGCTGATCGGCCGCCCCGACGGTGCTGCGGCCTGGAGCGTCACGGCCCGCACGCCGACGCAGGCCGGCCCGCCTCTGAAGATCGCTGGTATCGCGGATTTCGCGGGTTCGGGCGCCGTGCAGGCGGCCACCGTCAGCGCACGGGGCCTGCTGCAGCTCTGGACCCTGCAGGCGGACCGGATCGAGGCCGCCGGCGAGGCCCCGGGCTACGCGGCGGGCGAGGGCGACGCCGACCTCGCCGTCACGGCCCCGGCCGCAGGTCCACCCGAGCTCGCGGTGCCGGTGGCCGGACGGTCGGAGATCGCCCTGGTTCAGGCCAAGGGTCCGCTGCACGAGCGCCTGCGCATCCCGCTGCCGGCACCCGCCACGATCGGCATCGTGGCACTCGGCGAAGGTGCGGCGACGCGGCTGGTGGTCGGCCTCACCGACGGGCGGATCGCAATCGTCGCCCCCGACGGGGGCAAGCCGTGAGCGCGGGCGAGGCCGATGGCGGCGGGCGCCTATTCCCGACCCGGCCCTTCGTGGGCGCGTCGATCGCGGTGATCCGCGGCGATCGCGTCCTGCTGGCGGCCCGGGCCAACGAGCCGATGCGCGGGGTCTGGACCCTGCCGGGTGGCCTGGTCGAGGCCGGCGAGGCCCTGGCGGAGGCGGCCCTGCGCGAATTATCCGAGGAGGTCGGCCTCACGGCCGAGGTGGTCGGCGTGCTCTCACCCACCGAGATCATCGTCCGGGACGAGGCCGGCCGCGCCCGGCACCACTACGTCGTCCATCCGCACGCCGCCCTGTGGTGCGGCGGCGAGCCCGTGGCGGGTCCGGAGGCCCTCGGGGTCCGGTGGGCGACACTCGGCGAGATCGCCGGGCTGGCGACGACGCCGGGCCTGATCGGGACCCTGCAGGAGGCGTTCGCCCGGGTCGGTGACAGAGGTGAGGCGCGCCCGTGAGGCTTCCGGTCATCCTCTGCCTCGTCCTGGCGCTCGCGGGGCCGGCCCTGGCGCAACAGCGTGGCAGCCGCGCGGCGCCGGCCAAGGACGCGCCCAAGGAGACGTCCAAGGAAACGTCCCCGTCGGCGGACGTGCCCGCCCCCTATGACCGCGACCTCATGCGGATGTCCGAGATCATCGGGGCGCTGGCCTTCCTGCGCGGCCTCTGCGCGGCGCCCGACGCCGGGGAATGGCCGGCCCGCATGAAGGCGCTGATCGAGTCCGAGGGCGTGACCCCGGCTCGGCGCGACCGATTGGCGGGCGCCTACAATCGCGGCTATCGCGGCTACGCGCTGACCTACCGGGTCTGCACCCCGGCCGCGCACGAGGCGGCTGCCCGCTACGTGACGGAGGGCGACAGGCTGTCGCACGCCCTGGCTGGGCGATTCGGCGGGTGATGCAGAGGCAACACACGCGGCACGCATCCCCCGAAAGGATCAACTTCGAGCGTCCGCGTTAACCGATCTGAAATTCTCGGCTGGCCGAGCCGCGGGGAGCCACCTATCATTCGTTGGTCCGCCGGGTCCCGTGCCCGGCGCAACGGAAGTATCGGGTCCATGCAGCACATCTCTCAGACCGCCCCCATCGAGGTCGATGTCGAGGAGAAGCGCGTCGCGCTGAGTTACGTCTCGGAAGCGTTCGCGGAAGGCTGCCTCGACGGGCTCGACGGCGACTGCATGGCTCAGGCCGCCCTGTTCGCGGCCTTCCAGGAACTTGTGATGACCTACGGCGAGGAAGCCACCGCCCGCTACGCCGAGGGCTTTCCCGAGCGCATCCGTGGGGGTGCCTTCACCACGACCCTCCAGCATTGAGGAGGCGGTCGCGGACCCCGGACGGTTGAGGCACGGGCGCGCAGCGACTACCTCCCGGCCACGCGCTCCGGAATTCCGGATCGCTCCCGTCGCGTGAGGATCTGCCTGCCATGCCCGTCGCCCTGCTGCCGGACCGCGCCCTCGTCACCGTCACCGGGCCGGAATCCGCCGCACTGCTCCAGGGCGTGCTGACCTGCAACGTCGAGACCCTGCAGGCCGGCGAAGCGCGCCTCGGCGCCCTGCTGGCGCCGCAGGGCAAGATCCTGTTCGACTTCCTGATCTCGCGGATCCCGGACGGTTTCCGGCTCGACACGGCGATCGACCGGGCGGCCGACCTGGCCAAGCGCCTCACGCTCTACCGGCTGCGCGCGCAGGTGGCGATCTCGGTCGACCCGACCGTGGCGGTAGCGGCGGCCTGGGCCGGGGCCTCCCCGGCGGCCGAGTCGGACACGGTGGCGGATGCACGCCACGTCGATCTCGGCGCCCGGATCTACGCTGTCGAAGGCGCCTTCTCGGCCGACGCCTCGGAGGCGGAATACCATCGGCGCCGCATCGCACTCGCCGTGCCCGAGGGCGGACGCGACTACGCCTACGGTGATGCGTTCCCCCACGAGGCGCTGTTGGACCAGCTCGGCGGCGTGGACTTCAAGAAGGGCTGCTATGTGGGCCAGGAGGTGGTCTCGCGGATGCAGCACCGGGGCACCGCCCGCACCCGGATCCTGGCGGCCCGCTATACGGGCGAGGCCCCTCCCCCCGGCACCGAGATCACCGTCGGCGGCAAGGGACTGGGCACCACCGGCAGCGCCGCGGACGATCGCGGCCTTGCGCTGGTCCGGCTCGACCGGCTGGCCGACGCGCTGACGGCCGGTGCCACCCCGCTGGCCGGCGACCGGCCGGTGACCTTCGAGAAGCCGGCCTACGCGACCTTCGCGATGCCGGAAGCGGCCGGATCGCCGGCAGCCTGACCGCGGATCGGGGCGCGGGCCGCGATGGCGTTCCGCTCCTGTTCTCGCTAAACCGGCGGGATGTCCGAGACCGGCCTGATCAACCATCCCGATGGCTGCCCCCGCTGCTGGTGGGCCGGCCACGACCCGCTCTACGTCGCCTATCACGACACCGAATGGGGCGTGCCCGAGCGCGACGGCCGGGCGCTCTACGAGAAGCTAATCCTCGACGGCTTCCAGGCCGGCCTGTCCTGGATCACGATCCTGCGCCGCCGCGACGGGTTTCGCGACGCGTTCTCGGGCTTCGATCCGGAGGCCATCGCCCGCTACGACGAGGCCGACGTCACCCGGCTGATGGCGGACGCCCGCATCATCCGCAACCGCGCCAAGATCCTGGGCACGATCGCCGGCGCCCGGGCCTGGCTGCGGATCGAGGAGAGCGGCCCCGGCTTCGCGCCGTTCCTGTGGGATTTCGTGGACGGGCGGCCGATCCAGGGCGGCGCCCGGACCCGCGCCGAGATCCAGACCGAGACGCCGGTCTCCCGGGCGATCGGCAAGGCCCTTAAGGAGGAGGGTTTCTCCTTCTGTGGGCCGACCATCGTGCACGCCTTCATGCAGGCGGTCGGGATGGTGAACGACCATCTCGTCGACTGCCACCGGCACGTAGCCTGCGCCGAACTGGGGCGGCCGGCATGAGCGAGGCGCGCGACCCGGCGCCCCGGGCCTGGCAGCGGATGCTGTCCGGCCGGCGCCTCGACCTGCTCGATCCCGCACCCCGGGACATCGAGATCGCCGACATCGCCCACGGGCTCGCCCGGGTCGCCCGCTGGAACGGCCAGACCCGGGGACCGCACGTCTTCTCGGTGGCCCAGCACAGCCTGTTGGTGGAGGCGGTCGGGCGCCAGATCGCCCCCGGCTGCACCGAGCCCGAGGGGCTGGAGCTGCTGCTGCACGATGCCCCGGAATACGTCGTCGGCGACATCATCTCGCCGCTCAAGGCCGCGATCGGCGACGCCTATCGCGGGGTCGAGCTGCGCCTGCTCGCCGCCGTGCGCCGCCGCTTCGGCCTGGCCGAGCCCGGGCCCACCCTCGGCAGCCTGGTCAAGCGCGCCGACCGGATCGCCGCCCATATCGAGGCCGTGGAGCTCGCGGGCTTCGCGCCCGACGAGGCGGACCTCTATTTCGGCGCGGCCCCCGATCTGCCCGAGGCCGTCCTCGGGTTGGCCGAGCCCTGGCCGACCGCCCAGGCCGAGGCACGGTTCCTCGACCGGTTCCACGCCCTCTGCCGGGCTTGAGATCCGAGACCTCCGCCCTCGATCCGTCACGATCCCACGCCATGGGCCGCCACATGCCGACCCTTCACGTCTGTCCGCTCTCGCGCCTGCCCGAGACCGTCGCCGCCACCGGGGCGAGCCACGTGCTCACGCTGGTCAATGTCGGCACGCCCCTGGAGCGGCCGGCGCTAATCGATGCGGAGAATCACGCCATCATCGGGGTCAGCGACATCGCCGAGCCCCGGGACGGACACGTTTTGCCGGCTGACGAGCACGTGGCCGGGATCCTGGCCTTCACGCGGGCCTGGCCCCGGGACAAGCAGCTGGTGATCCACTGCTATGCCGGGATCAGCCGCTCCACCGCGGCGGCCTACATCGCGGCCTGCGCCCTGGCGCCCGAGCGCGACGAGGGTGCCATCGCCGACGCCCTGCGGGCCGCCTCCCCGTCCGCGACCCCCAACCCCCTGTTCGTGGCGATCGCCGACCGGATGCTCGGTCGGGACGGCCGCATGGTCGCGGCGATCGCGCGGATCGGCCGCGGCGCCGAGGCGTTCGAGGGGACGCCGTTCTGCCTCACGCTGACGTGACGGCCCACCACAAAACTTTCAGTTGCCGACGCCTGTACCGCTGCGTGCGACCGTTCGAGGGTCGTTCCGCAGAGGGTAGCGAGTGTGGCGCAAACGCCGCCGCGCCGCACCAAAACGCTGCGGATCGGCCCGGGCCCACCCTCGCCTGGGTTGTGGCCGCACCGGCTGCCGCCTTAGAACCGACCCAAAGGATGTGTGTGGGATGAACGCGAGCAGACCCGAGGCGGCCCCGGCCGCCGGCGACCTGCCCTTCGAGAAGGCGCTGGAGCAACTCGAAGAGATCGTGCGCAGGCTCGAGCGGGGCGATGTCCCGCTGGACGAGTCGGTGGCGATCTACGAGCGCGGCGAGGTGCTGAAGAAGCACTGCGAGGCGCTGCTGAAGCGGGCCGAGGCGCGGATCCAGAGGATCACCCTCGGCGCCGACGGGCGGCCCGTGGGCGTGGCGCCGCTCGATATATCCTGAGGCTCGGCGGTCAGACCGATCCCGTCCGATAGAGGTTGATGCCGTGGCGATTTCCCCCGAGCTGAGCGCACTTCTCGACCGTATCCCGGAGCCTGCGGCGCTCCGGCAGCTTCCCGAATCCGAGCTGCAGGCGGTGGCGGACGCGGTGCGGGCCGAGATGATCGACGCGGTGTCGATCACCGGTGGCCATCTCGGCTCCGGGCTCGGCGTGGTCGAACTCACGGTCGCCCTGCACCACGTGTTCGACACCCCCGACGACCGCATCGTCTGGGACGTCGGCCACCAGTGCTACCCGCACAAGATCCTGACCGGGCGCCGCGACCGCATCCGGACGCTGCGCCAGGGGGGCGGCCTGTCCGGCTTCACCAAGCGCTCCGAGAGCGCCTACGACCCGTTCGGCGCCGCCCATTCCTCGACCTCGATCTCGGCCGCGCTCGGCATGGCGGTCGCCCGCGACCTCGACGCCGACGCCGCCAAGGCCAAGGGCCGGACACCCAAGCGCCGCAACGCCATCGCGGTGATCGGCGACGGCTCGATGTCGGCCGGCATGGCCTACGAGGCGATGAACAACGCCGGCGCCCTGCATTCGCGCCTGATCGTCATCCTCAACGACAACGACATGTCGATCGCCCCCCCGGTGGGCGCGATGTCGGGCTATCTCGCTCGCCTTGCGTCCGGCGGCACCTACCAGTCGCTCCGCGAGACCGCCAAGCAGCTCGGCAAGCTCCTGCCCAAGGCCATCTACCAGCGCGCGGCGGCCGCCGAAGAATACGCCCGCTCCCTGGTGGTGGGCGGCGGCACGATGTTCGAGGAGATGGGTTTTCACTATGTCGGCCCGGTCGACGGGCACAACCTCGACCAGCTGCTCCCGGTGCTCAAGAACGTCCGCGACGCCGAGCACGGCCCGATCCTGCTCCACGTGGTCACCCGCAAGGGCAAGGGCTACGCGCCGGCCGAGGCCAGCGCCGACCGCTACCACGGCGTGGTCAAGTTCGACGTGGTCTCGGGGGTCCAGGCCAAGGCCAAGCCCAACGCCCCGGCTTACACGAGGGTGTTCGGCGAGAGCCTGATCAAGGCGGCCGACGCCGACGACCGGGTCGTGGCGATCACGGCGGCGATGCCGGGCGGCACCGGCATCGACCTGTTCGGCAAGGCCCACCCGGACAAGACCTTCGACGTCGGCATCGCCGAGCAGCACGCGGTGACCTTCGCGGGCGGGCTGGCGACCGAGGGCTACCGGCCGTTCGTGGCGATCTACTCGACCTTCCTGCAGCGGGCCTACGACCAGGTCGTGCACGACGTGGCGCTGCAGAACCTGCCGGTGCGGTTCTGCCTGGACCGGGCCGGGCTGGTCGGCGCCGACGGGGCGACGCACGCCGGCGCGTTCGACCTGGCCTACCTGTGCTGCCTGCCGAACATGACCGTGATGGCGGCCTCCGACGAGGCCGAGCTGGTGCACATGGTGGCGACCGCGCACGCCCATGACAGCGGCCCGATCGCGCTGCGCTACCCGCGCGGCGAGGGCGTTGGCGTCGAATTGCCGGAGCGGGGCGACGTCCTGGCGATCGGCAAGGGCCGGATGGTCCGCCAGGACCCGGAGGCGCGGGTGGCGATCCTGTCGCTGGGCACGCGGCTGTCGGAGGCCTTGAAGGCGGCGGATACACTCTCGGAGCAGGGCGTGGCGGTGAGCGTGGCGGATGCGCGCTTTGCCAAGCCGCTGGACGAGGCGCTGATCCTGGACCTGGCGCAGAGCCACGAGGTTCTGATCACCATCGAGGAGGGCTCGCGCGGCGGGTTCGGGGCGATGGTGCTGCACCTGCTGTCCGAGAAGGGCGCGCTGGATGCCGGGCGCGTCCGGGTGCGCACCCTGACTCTGCCGGACCTGTACCAGGACCACGACAGCCCGGAGAAGATGTACGCCGAGGCCGGCCTCGACGCCGCAACCATCGTCAAGACCGCGCTCGCCACCCTGCCGGCGTCCTCCGGCCAGGTCGAGCAGGCGAGCAACGTGGTGAGCGTCCGCCGCCGCCCGCGCTGATGTTTTTGAATGCGACGAGCGTCCAACCCAAGTCCCTCATCCTGAGGGGGCGAAGCGCAGCGTAGCCCTCGAAGGAGCCCTCCAGCGGTCTCGCGATCCCTGGAGGGCTCCTTCAAGGCCCGGTGGCGCGGACCCTTCAGGATGAGGGGGGTGGATGGGAGGTCGCGGAAGCGCCCCCTACCCCAAAGCGTCAGCCACCGCCTTACCGCACGCCTGCGTGTCGGCGTTGCCGCCGAGGTCGCGCGTGCGCAGCGTCCGCTCGGACAGCACCCGCTCGATCGCGCTGACGATCTCTCGGGCGGCCTCGTGCTCGCCGAGATGCTCCAGCATCATCGCGCCGGACCAGATCTGGCCGATCGGGTTGGCGATCCCCTGGCCGGCGATGTCGGGGGCGGACCCGTGGACCGGCTCGAACACCGACGGGTGCACGCGCTCCGGATTGATGTTGCCGGACGGCGCGATGCCGATCGTTCCGGTGCAGGCGGGTCCGAGATCCGACAGGATGTCGCCGAACAGGTTCGACGCCACGACCACGTCGAACCGGTCCGGGTTGAGCACGAAATGCGCGGTCAGGATGTCGATGTGGTACTGGTCCCACCGCACGTCCGGGTAGCCCTCTGCCACCGCCTTCACGCGCTCGTCCCAGTACGGCATCGTGATCGAGATGCCGTTCGACTTCGTGGCCGAGGTCAGGTGCTTCTTCGGCCGGGTCTGGGCCAACTCGAAGGCGAACTTGAGGATCCGGTCGACCCCGTGGCGGGTCATGATCGTCTCCTGCAGGGCGAATTCGCGGTCGGTGCCGGCGAACATGCGGCCCCCCGCATTCGAGTACTCGCCCTCGGTGTTCTCGCGGACCACCCAGAAGTCGATATCGCCGGGCTTGCGGTCGGCCAGCGGGCACTTCACCCCGGGCATGAGGCGCACCGGACGCAGGTTGGCGTATTGGTCAAACTCGCGCCGGAACAGGATCAGCGAGCCCCACAGGGAGATGTGGTCGGGAACGCGCTCCGGCATGCCGACGGCGCCGAAATAGATCGCGTCGTGTGTCTCGATCTGCGGCTTCCAGTCCTCCGGCATCATCCTTCCGTGCCGCTCGTAATAATCGCAGCTCGCGAAATCGAACCAGTCGAACTGGAGCGCGAAGCCGTGCCGCTTGGCCGCCTGCTCGAGCACGCGCACGCCCTCGGGCACCACCTCCTTGCCGATGCCGTCGCCCGGGATAACCGCGATGCGGTAGCGGCGCTGCGGGCTGCTGTCTTGACCGGCCATGGATCCTCACGGGTCTCGCGTCGGGGGCCGCGGACCGGCCCCGAGTTGCACGATGCCAGGGTGTTGCACCCGCGCATGCGGTCAACACCCCGGCCTGACAATCACGGAGATTCGCCTGACATGGCCCGGCGCTGGCGGTCCAGTTCCTCGCTGTAGCGCTTGAGCGTGTGGCTCTCGGTGAGCAGGCCCAGGACTTGGCGGCTCGCCGCACTCTGGACCACCGCGAGCGCCTCGCTCTCGCTGCGGTCGAAGGTTGCGGCCGCATCCTTGGCGTTCATCTCCGGCGTCAGGAACAGGTCGGGGTGATGCAGGAGGTCGGTGAGCACCGGCGGGGCGCCGGCCTCGGCGTCGCGGGCGGCGGCATGTGCCTCGGGAACGCCCACGATCCCGGCGTAGCGGCCCTGTGCATCCACGGCGACCACCCGGGAGGGGGAGCCCAGCGGATGCGCGCGCAGGAAGGTCGGCAGCGGCGTGTCCGCCGCCACGGTGGCGACGTCCCGGCGCATCAGCCGGCCCACGGTCAGAGAGCGGATCCAGCCGACATCGTGGGGACTGCGGATGGTCTCGCCGCGCAGGTGGAAGCGCCAGGTCGCGAAGGAGTAGCCGAAGATCTTCCGGACGGTCAGCGAGGACGCGATCACCGCCGCCAGCACGAGCCCGGTGATCGGCAGGCTGCCGGTGATCTCCAGCGCCAGGAACGTCATGGTCAACGGGCCGCCGATGATCGCCACGGCGAGCGCGCTCATGCCGATCACCGCGTAGGCCAGCGGCGTGAGGCCGAAGACCGCCATCGCGGGCAGGAGGTCCGGGGCCAGGGCGGCGAACAGCTTACCGGCGATCGCCCCCAGGAACAGCGACGCGAAGAACAGGCCGCCCCGGAACCCGGAACCGATCGAGATCGCCGTGGCCGTCGCCTTGGCGGCGAACAAGCCGGCCAGAAACGCGGCTCCGTGCCCCTGCCCCTCGGCGGCGAAGTGCATGTGCAGGGCTCCGTGGCCGCCCGAGAGCACCTGCGGCGTCGCGACGAGCGCCAGCGCGCCGACGCACAGCCCCCCGAAGGCGGGACCGGCCGCCCGGGGCAGGCCGGAGGCCTGCACCAGCCGCTCGACCAGGGTGACGCCGCGCATGATCAGGATGCCGAGCAGCGCGCAGATCAGCCCGAGGGCGAGGCTCGGCAGGATCTCGAGGCTGGTGATGTGCGAGGTCGTGACCGCCTGCATGTCGCCGAGATCGACCAGCGGCTGCGTGTGGATCAGCGCCCGGGAGACGAGGTTGCCGCAGAGCGCCGCGACCACCACCGGCGCCAGGGTGGCGATCGTGTAGGTGCCGATGATCAGCTCGAAGGCGTAGAACGCCCCGGCCAGCGGCGCCCCGAACCCTGCCGCGATGGCCCCGGCCGCCCCGCACCCGACCAGGGTCCGCAGGTCGCCCCGGCGGACCTCGAAGGCGATGCCGAGCCGCGAGGCGAGGCCGGAGGCGAGCTGCGTGTAGCCCGCCTCCAACCCCACGGAGGCCCCTGAGCCGTTCGAGATCACGTTCTGCAGGGCGAGGTAGAGGCTGTCCCGCAGGGACATCCGGCCGCCGTGCAGGGCGTTGGCCTCGATCGGGTCGATGGCTGGGCGCTTGCGCGGCCCGCGCAGGTAGTTCGCCACGAGGATCAGCAACCCGAGCAGCACGCCGCCGAGACAGGGGCCGATCAGCAGGAGCGGCGGCGCGACCGCGTCGGCGGCGCTGAGCCGGGTCCCCGCCGGGAGGTGGTACAGCGTCTCCCGCAGAGCCTGCGTCACCCAGGTCATGGCCGAGACCGCCAGCCCGCTGACGCAGCCCACCACGGTCGCCAGCAGGACGAGCCCGCCCTCGCTGCGCCGGACCAGGCTGCGCAGCCGCCCAGGTGCCAGGAAGATCCGGGAGCGGGTCCAGCGCCCGCGGGGTCGATGGCCCGGCCGCGCAGCCGTCCGGTTCGCCGCCCCGGTCGCGCCCGCCGCTGGCTCTCGCGCGCTCACGCTCGCCCCTACCCCCGATCCGCCCTGGCCGATGCGCGGTTTTGTCGGTGCACTTATGAGGCGAATCCGCCCTGCGTCCACCGACACCGCATCAGCCTGCACACATCGTCTTGAAAACTGCCGCGGCCCACGATACACCGCCCGCCAGTGCCGCCGTAGCTCAGTTGGTTAGAGCACCAGATTGTGGATCTGGGGGTCCCCCGTTCGAGCCGGGGCGGTGGTACCATCCATTCAGGACGACGGCGCAAGGGGTTGGCGGATCGCCGACCCCTTTTGCGTTTGCGGATGCCCCGTGGCGCGCGAGAACGATCGTTCGGCCGGCGTAGGGCAGCGCGCATTCGGCATTCGCCTCTTGTGAGCGTCCCCCCACTCCGGCTGATTTGCGGGGCCGAGATGGGCGCCAACGCATCGCTGTCGAGGCGGAAACGGCCCTGTGCCCTCCTGGCGGGGGACGCCGACGCGTCCTGAATGGCGTAGGGTCCCAGAAACGGAGGCCACGCCATGAAGCAGTACCGCATCGCCGCCATCCCGGGGGACGGGATCGGCCAGGAGGTCATCGCCGCCGGCATTGAAGTGCTCGACGCCCTCGCCGAGCGCGACGGCAGCTTCGGATTCGCGTTCGACCGGTTCGATTGGGGCTCGGACTACTACAAGGCCCACGGCGTCATGATGCCGAAGGATGGGCTGGCGCAGATCGAGGGCCACGATGCGATCTTCTTCGGCGCGGTCGGCGCGCCGGACGTGCCGGACCACATCACCCTGTGGGGCCTGCGGCTCGCCATCTGCCAGCCGTTCGACCAGTACGCCAACGTCCGGCCGACCCGCATCCTGCCGGGCATCACCAGTCCCCTGCGCCACGTCACCGGGCCGGAGCTCGACTGGGTGATCGTGCGCGAGAATTCCGAGGGCGAGTATGCCGGCGTCGGCGGCCGGGTCCATCAGGGCCATGCCAACGAGGTCGCCACCGACGTCTCGATGATGACCCGCTCGGGGGTCGAGCGCATCATCCGCTACGCGTTCGCGCTGGCGCGTACGCGCCCGCGCAAGCTGCTCACCGTGGTCACGAAGTCGAACGCCCAGCGCCACGCCATGGTGATGTGGGACGAGATCGCCGCCGAGGTCGCGGCCGACTTCCCGGACGTGGCCTGGGACAAGATGCTGGTCGACGCCATGACCATGCGGATGACCATGAAGCCCCAGACCCTCGACACGATCGTGGCGACGAACCTGCACGCCGACATCCTGTCGGACCTCGCGGCGGCCCTGGCGGGATCGCTCGGCATCGCGCCCACCGCCAACATCAACCCGGAGCGCCGGTTTCCCTCGATGTTCGAGCCGATCCACGGGTCGGCCTTCGACATCGCCGGCAAGGGCATCGCCAACCCGGTCGGGACCTTCTGGACCGCCTGCCAGATGCTCGAGCATCTCGGCGAACAACCCGCCGCCGACCGGCTGATGCGCGCGGTCGAGCGCGTCACCGCCGATCCCGCCCTGCACACCCCCGATCTCGGCGGAACGGCCACGACCCGCGCGGTCACGGAGGCGGTGATCGCGGCGATCCGCGGCGACAACGGCTGACGGCAGGCCGCCGGCTTGATCCGGTGTTCCCCCGGCGGGTCCTGGGCGTTAAGGTCGGTCTCGATCGCGGCGGTGAGCCCGCACAAAAAAGAAACCTCCGGGACCCGTCAGATGAGCATCCCCGAGCGGCGCGTCCGCCCCCTGTTCGACGAGGCGGCGATCGCCAAGCGCAACACCGAGCTGGCGCAGGAGATCCTGTCGGCGAACCCGGAGGACCTTCTGGTCGTCGCCGTGCTCAAGGGCAGCTTCATGTTCGCCGCCGACCTGCTCCGGGCCTTGCACCGGGTGGGGCTGTCGCCGCAGGTCGAGTTCGTGCACCTATCGAGCTACCGTACGGGCACGGTCTCCAGCGGGCAGGTCGAGATCCTGCGCGACGTGCAGAGCGAGGTGCGCGGGCGGGACGTGCTGCTGGTGGACGACATCCTCGAATCCGGCCGGACCGTCGTGTTCGCCAAGGATCTGCTCATGGCACGGGGCGCCAAGCGGGTGCTCACCGCGGTGCTCCTGGAGAAGCCGGGCAAGCGCGCGGTGACGATCGACGCCGATTTCGTCGGCTTCACCTGCCCGGACGTGTTCGTAGTCGGCTACGGAATGGATGCCGCCCACGCCTACCGGCAACTGCCCTTCGTGGGCGTGGTCGATTTCGACAGCGGCGATCCGGACCTGTTCGACGAGGCGTGATCGGTCCGCTGGACGGCGCGGCATTTTCGTCCCGGCGGATGGGGATGCGATTGTTTTCCCGAGTTGTGCCTTGACAGCGCAACGGTTCCGTTCGTGATCTGTTATCCATAAGCAGGCCTGAAGTCTCATCCTGGCGGGACATCCTCCGAATCAGGCCCAGGATCAGGAACGTTTACGGGACCCCATGGCGCGCATCCTCCTCGTGGATGACGAAGAGACCGTCCGAGGCTTCCTCAAGCGGGGGCTTGAGATCGACGGCCACGCCGTCGTGACCGCCAATGACGGCAGCGACGGGCTGGATCGGCTCAACGAGGCCGATGGCGGCTTCGACCTGATGCTGACCGACATCCGCATGCCGCTCATGGACGGCATCGCGCTGGCGCTCGCCGCCAAGCGCGACTTCCCGGACCTGACCATTCTGCTGATGACCGGCTTCGCCGATCAGCGGGAGCGGGCCCGCGGTCTCGACGCGATCGTCACCGACGTGCTGACGAAGCCGTTCTCCCTGGCGGATTTGCGCGCCACCGTGAGACGGGCGCTGGCCGCCTGACGGTGCGCGTCCTGGTACCGGGCGTCGATTTCATCCGCCTTTAAACATCCGTTTTAGGTGGCGCTTCACGAAAGCGTGTCAGTTTCGGCGGCGAATATCGATCCGGCCGGGCAAGGCAGCGCGATGGACCGTCGAGACAGGGCCGCCCCCGAGGCGGATTGGGACGACGACTGGGATGCGCCGCCGCGTCCCCGTAGGAGCGTCTTCGGACGTGCGTTCGGTCTTCTCAAGCTTGCGATCTTCGTCCTGCCGGTGGCGATGCTCCTCTATGGCAGCGTCGCCGATTGCAGCGCGCGTCCCGCCCCGGGGAGCTGGCTGGGGCTGGTCGGCGCGAGCGCCTGCGCGCGCGGCGAAATGATCGGCACCGTCCTCTCGATCCAGGACAACTTCGCGCTGCTGAAGCGGCTGATCGATTGAGGTCTGCGGGGGAAAGCCCCGCCGCACCCCGCCGAGAGCATCGTCCTGAATGGGGGCCGCCGGCCTTCGCGAAAACGACGATGCGAATGAAGGGGCGATCGCAGCGTGACGGGTCCGATATCCGGCGCGCTGCGCCGGACGGTTACCGACTCGGCGTCGGCGAGCGCGTCACATCAAGCCCAGAAGGGCGACCCCGATTGCATCGCGACCGGGCTCGCCCGTTGCCCCGATCTTCGCGAGCCCAGCATGTCCAGCCAGCCCCTCCCCCCGTCTTCCACCGTGACCGGGCACGACGCGCTCGAGGAGGCCCAGTTCCGCGCCCGCATGGCGCGGCTCGGCTCCGACCCGGCGAGTCGCCGCCGCCCGCGGAACCCGCGGGCAGCCGGCCGGCGTGGCTTCCGCCTCGGCTGGAAGGGCTGGCTCGTCGTCGACAGCCTGATCGTATTGCTGGTCGTGGCGGCGGTGGTCGCTTGGCCGCCGATCCAGGCCTGCCGGCACCAGGATAAGACAACCGGCTTCTACGCCGGCGATTCCGTCGATCGCTGCATCCGCCGGGGCATCGCCGAGCGCATCGACCGGGCGGACCAGCGCCTGAAGGCCCTGGTCCGCGGCTCCGGGCGCTGAAGCGTGCGCCGCCGACTAAACGCCGGCTCGGCCTGAACGCGTCACCTCAAGGATCTGGCGCCGTTTCCTGTCCCGCCGGCACCGGAGATGGCACCAGCCTTGGCACAGGCCATTCGGTCGGACCCTGGATCCTCGCCCGGGCCGGCTTGAGCGGCGGCACCGCGACTGGTAGCAAGCGTGTCGTGGGCCGGTGTAGCACAGCGGTAGTGCAGCGGTTTTGTAAACCGAAGGTCGGGAGTTCGATCCTCTCCACCGGCACCAGACTTTTTCGAACGCTTACCGCAGGTTAGGTGGATTTTCAGGAGACGATAACCGCTACTCTCACACAGCGGTATCACACATTGTCCTTACGAATCGCCCGACCATGGAAGGATCCCAAGAGCGGGGTCTACCATCTTCGCCAACGCACCCCGCTCGATCTTGTCGCACGTTTGAAGGGCCAGATCGTTTCTCTTCCCATCGGTGCGGTTTGGGCGTCCGTCAGGATCGGTCCCATTGTCCAGGCATCGTTGAGGACCAAAGAGCCACGGGAAGCACGGGTCCGACACTCACTTGCTGATGGTGCTCTGAAACGCATCTGGCAGGGCGAACGAAGCGATAAGCACCCACACAGCCACGACCAGGGAACCACGGATTCGCCAAGGGGGGATCGTGGCCTTACCAATGCGTCGGCGGGTGTATCTGTAAAGCCACAGCCTGTCCCCTTCCCTACTAAACGGGACGGACCGTCTCTTTCTGTAGGCGAGCTGTTCGAACGATGGGCGACGGATCGGGCGGACAAGCGCGCACCGAACACGATCAAGCGTTACCGAGGCAGCATTCGGTCCTTCGAAGCCTTTGCGGCAGGCCGGGACGTTCGAACCCTCACCGGAAATGACGTGTTCGCTTGGGCGGTGCATAGGCGAGACCGGGAAAGCATCAGTCCGCGTGCAATCAACAAGAACGATCTGGTCGCAGTCAGTTCGGTGTTTCGATGGGGTACTGGCCGGGCTTCGGGTCAGATCCTTTTGTCCAACCCGGCCACTGGCATCTCGTTGGATGAGCCTAGAGGCTGTTATGAACTGAATGGGTGAGGTTTGCGTTTTTGGGCATGAGCGCAGGTCGTGCCGGCTATCCCTCTGACGTGTCCGATGAGGAATGGGCGCTGGTTGCGCCGTATCTGGCGCTGCTGC
>NZ_VRVG01000115.1:0-18524 GCF_008040085.1 Methylobacterium sp. WL7
CTCGTATCCCGCGGTTTTCCGGGGATTCGCATGAACCTTCTCAGCCGCACGAACATCGTCACCAAGCTGCTCGCGATCACTCTGATCATCGCGGCGATCGTCGGCGGCTGCATCTGGTTCGCGCAGTCGCGGATGACGATGATCGACGAGATCTACACGAGCCTGATCGCCCGGGAGGCGAAGGCGGTGTCCAACGTGCGGCGGACCAATCGTCTGCACAACACCATGAACTATCTCCTGTATCGGACGATCGCCGAGACCGATCCCGAGCAGATCCGCCAGGCGGGCAAGCAGTTCGAGATCATCATCGGGCAGGCCGACAAGACGTTGTCCGATCTCGCCCAGCAGGTCCCGGCCTTCAACGACCTGATCCAGGCGCAGCGCGATCGCACCGTGCGGTTCGTGGCCGAGGCGTCGGAGGCGCGGCGCCTCGCCATCTCCGGCGCGGTCAGCGCCGCGCTGAAACATGCCCACGACAAGAGCGAGCCGATCTTCGTGACCCTCGGGATCGAGGGGACCAAGCTCGGCGATGCGATCGAAGACTACATGCGCAAGCGCTCCCGCGACCTCACCGCCGAGACCAACGCCACACGCTGGAACCTGATCGGCTTCGGCGCCCTGGGCATGCTGGTCGGCATCCTCTGCTCCCTGCTGGTCTCGACGATCGGCATCACGCGGCCCCTCAATCGCCTGGTCGCGGTGCTGCAGCGCATGGCGAAGGGGGAGATCGAGGCGGAGATCGTGGAAGCCCGCCGGGGGGACGAGATCGGGACGGTGGGACGGGCCGTGGAGGGTATCAAGGCCATGGTCGTGCAGAAGGCCGCCGCGGAGGCGGAACTCAAGCGAAAGGCGGACGACGCCGCGGCCGCGGAGCGGCGGCGCACGATGGTCGACCTGGCCGATCACTTCGAGGAAGCGGTCGGCGGGATCGTCGGACAGGTCTCGTCCTCGGCCACGGAGCTTCAGGCCACCGCGCAGACCATGACCGCCACCGCGACCCGGACCGCCGGCCAGACCACCCATGTGGCGTCCGCGGCCGAAGAGGCCGCCGCCAACGTCAACACCGTGGCGGCGGCGGCCGAGGAACTCGGCGTCTCGATTTCCGAGATCGGCCGGCAGGTCGAAGGGTCGGCCGATCTGGCCCAGCGCGCGGTGGGCGAGGCCGACCAGACCGGTGCGCTGATGCAGGACCTGAGCGGTGCCGTCGCGCGGATCGGCGACGTGGTCGGGCTGATCGCATCGATCGCCAGCCAGACCAACCTGCTGGCGCTCAACGCCACGATCGAGGCGGCCCGGGCCGGCGAAGCGGGACGCGGCTTCGCGGTGGTCGCCGCCGAGGTGAAGGAACTGGCCGAGCAGACCGCCAAGGCCACCGACGAGATCGCGGCGCAGATCGGCCGGGTCCAGGGAGCCACCGGCCAGGCGGCCTCGGCGATCGGCTCGATCACGGGTCTGATCCGGGAGATCAGCGGCGTCGCGACGAGCATCGCAGCCGCGGTCGAGGAGCAGGGCGCGGCGACCCAGGAAATCGTCCGCAACGTCGCCCGGGCCGCCACCGGCACCGGCGCGGTCACGCACAACATCGTCGAGGTGGCGAAGGCCTCGGAGGCGACCGGCTCGGCGGCCAACCTCGTGCTGGCCTCCGCCTCGGTGCTGTCCGGGCAATCCGAGCAGTTGAACGTCGAGGTGCGGGGCTTCCTCACCGCGGTTCGCGCTGGCTGAGACCCACGCCGCGTTGCAGACCGGCGCAAGCCGGCAACACTCCCCCGTCAACGCGGTTCTCGTCGGCGACCCGCGCTGACGAGGCGGTGGTTTTGTTCTAACGCTGAAGCTTCATCCCGAAAGGTGGTTGCCGGCTTTCGGGAAACGACGATGCACACCAGAATGCTAGGACCGTAACCAGGATATCGGTATCCTGGACGTGGCCCTGGGGTGTTCGCGGCCTTCGGGGCTGAATGGGGGCGGTCGTCGGTCCGGTCCGGCATTCGGGAGTGGGCGTGCGTATCCTAGCCATCGACACAGCGCTGGACCTGTGCGCCGCCTGCGTCGCCTCGGACGATGCCGACGCGCCGCTCTCGGCCGAGTCGCTCCCGATGCTGCGCGGCCACGCGGAAGCCCTGCTGCCGCTGATCGAGCGGGTGATCGCCCGGATCGAGGGCGGGTTCGAGGCGATCGACAGGATCGCCGTCACGGTCGGGCCCGGCAGCTACACCGGTTTGCGGGTCGGCCTCTCGGCGGCCCGGGCGATCGGGCTCGCCACCGGCAAGCCCGTGGTCGGCGTCGGCACCCTCTCGGCCCTGCTGGCACCGCTGCTGGCGGAGTCCGGCGAGGGCATGATCGCCGCCACGGTCGATGCCCGGCACGGTGCCGTCTACGTCCAGGCCCTCGGTCCGAACGACGGGCTCGCTCCGGTCCATCTGCCCGTGGAGGTCGCCGCGGAACGGCTGGGCGCCGGCCCCGTGGTGCTCACCGGCTCCGGGGCGCCCCTGGTGGCGGCCGCCCTGGCCGCCCGCGGCGTGAGCGCGCGGGTCGCCGGGCTCGGCGCGCCTGACATCACCGCCGTGGCGTCGCTCGGTCTCGTGGCCGACCCGGCCCAGGCCCTGCCGCGGCCGCTCTACCTCCGCGGGGCCGATGCGCGGCCTCAGGATCACGCGAGGATCGCGCGGCAATGACGCGTCCCATCCCGTTCTGGCCGCTCGACTGGTGGGCTGCGTGGTGGGATGCCCTCACGCCGCAGCCCTACGTCGCCCCGCTCACCGACGCCGCGCAGGCTCCGGCCCTGGCCCGGCTCCACGCCACGGCGTTCGCCCGGCCCTGGGAGGCCCACGAATTCGAGCGCATGCTGTGCGAACGCTCGACGCAGGCGCACGCCCTGTGGCGGACCGGGACGCTTCAGGGGTTCGTCCTGTCGCGCCGCGCGGCCGACGAGGCCGAGATCCTCACCGTCGTGCTGTCGCCGACGCTGCGCGGCGGCGGCCATAGCCGCCGGCTCCTGCGCGATCACCTGTCGAGCCTGGCGCATTCCGGGGTCGCCCGGGTGCATCTGGAGGTCGACGAGGGCAACGTGCCGGCGCTCAAGCTCTACGCCCGCCACGGCTTCCGGAAGGTCGGCGAGCGCACGGGCTATTACCTCAAGGCCGACGGCAGCCGGGCGACCGCGCTGACCATGAGCGCCGACCTGTGACGGCGTGAGCCGCGTCGGCCTCACCGTGCGAGTCGCGGCCCTCGCCCTCGCCTTCCTGGCGCTGGGCCCGCCGCACTGGGTCGCGATGCGGCTGCTCGGCCGGCGCTCGACCGCGGCGCCGCTGCTGTTCCACCGCACCTTCCTGTGGCTGTTCTCCGTCCGGGTGACGCAGTCGGGGACGCCGCCGGAACCCGGCGAGGCGGCCCTGGTCCTGGCCAACCACGTGTCGTGGCTCGACATCGTGGTGATCGGGTCGCTGCGCCCGCTCTCGTTCGTGGCGAAGTCGGAGATCGCCGGCTGGCCGGTGATCAGCTTGCTCGCGGCCTTGCAGCGCACGATCTACATCGACCGGCAGCGCCGGGGCGCGACCGCCACCGTGAGCGCCACGATGGGCCACCGCCTGGCCGAGGGCGAGCTGGTCGTGCTGTTCGCCGAGGGCACCACCGGCGACGGCAACCGGCTCCTGCCGTTCCGCTCCGCGCTGGTCGGGGCGGCGCGGGCGGCGCTGCAGGCCGAGGCCGGCCGGGGACGCGTGCGCCTCCAGCCGCTGGCCATCGCCTATCCCCGACGCAACGGCTTGCCGGTGGTGCGCTCCGAACGTTCCGAGATCGCGTGGTACGGCGACATGGAGCTGGCGCCGCATCTGGCTGCCTTCGTCAACGGCGGGCCGATCGACGTCCATGTGGCCTGGGGCCAGCCGATCGTCTTCGAGGCGACGACCGATCGCAAGGCCGCGACCGCGGCCGCGGAGGCCGAGGTGCGGGCCGCGCTTCAGGGGATCGCCACCGGCCGGGGCGAGACCAGGCCCACGCTCGGGCCTCGGCCGGCCGCCCCGGGGCTCGACCTCGGCGGCCCCGAGATCGCGGCGGTGTGAGGTTTTTGGGGGCCTTACGAGACGGGTGCGATGCGGTTTCCCGTCATCGCACGCGTGGCGAAGCGGCCTGGATGGATCCGACCCGTGACCGCCATATCCCGGTAGAACCACCCTATGAATACATGATGCATATCTGTTGAGGGTCTGGTGAGCCTCTGATAGGTCGGCCGAAACCCCTGACATCGGGGTATCGGAGGACGCCCCTTGCAACCCTGGAACCAAGTCTACGATCCGTTCGGGAGCCCCTGGCTCTCGACGCTGGCCGCCTCCGTGCCGGTCATCGCCCTCCTCGCCATGATCGCCAGCGGGCGCGTGAAAGCCCACATCGCGGCGGTCATCGCCCTGGTCCTCGCCCTCTTGGTCGCCATCGTGGGCTTCGGCATGCCGGCCGGGCTCGCGTCCCGGGCCGCGATCCTCGGCATGGTCACGGGCTTCTTCCCGATCGGCTGGATCATCCTCAACGTCATCTTCCTTTACCGGCTGACGGTGGAGAAGGGCTGGTTCTCGGTGCTGCAGCAGTCGGTTGCCGGCATCACCGCCGACCGGCGGTTGCAGCTCCTCCTGGTGGCCTTCGCGTTCGGCGCCTTCTTCGAGGGCGCGGGCGGCTTCGGCACGCCGGTGGCGGTCACCGGGGCGATCCTGATCGGTTTGGGCTTCTCGCCGCTGGCGGCCTCGGGCCTGTCGCTGATCGCCAACACGGCTCCCGTCGCCTTCGGGGCGCTCGGCGCGCCGATCCAGGGCCTGGCCTCGGTCACGGGCTACCCGCCCGAGATCCTGGGCGCCATGATCGGCCGGCAACTGCCGCTGTTCTCGCTGATCGTGCCGTTCTGGCTGATCTGGGTGTTCGCGGGCTTCCGCGGCATGGTCCGGGTCTGGCCGCCGATCCTGGTCTGCGCCGGATCCTTCGCGGCCGCGCAGTTCCTGATCTCGAACTACGTCAATCCGTGGATCGTCGACATCGGCGCCTCGATCGCCTCGATGCTCGCCCTCGTGCTGTTCCTGAAGGTCTGGCAGCCGCGGGAGATCTGGACCTCCCCGGCGCTGCGCGGTCACGATCCGTCCCTGGCGCTGGCCACTCCGCGCCCGTCGCCGCTTGGCGCCGGGGTTCCCGGTACGCCCCCGGTCCACACCGGCACGCGCACGGCCTCGCAGCGCGAGATCCTGCTGGCCTGGCTGCCGTGGATCATCCTCTCGGTGGTGGTGGCGATCTGGGGCACCGGCTGGTTCAAGGGCATCGTGAACCCGCTCTTCACCTGGAAATACGAGGTGCCCGGCCTGCACAACGCGATCATGAAGGTGCCGCCGGTGGTGGCCAAGCCGGTGCCTGAGGGCGCGGTCTTCCTGTTCACCTACATGTCCTACACCGGGACCGGGGTGCTGATCGCCGCGCTCATCTCCGGCCTGATCATGCGGTTCTCGCCGGTCCGCCTCGTCACGGCCTATGTCGAGACCATCTGGGCGCTGCGGTTCTCGCTGATCACCATCGCGGCGATGCTGGCGCTGGGCGTGCTCACCCGCTACGCCGGCGTCGACGCCACGCTGGGCCTCGCCTTCGCGGGCACCGGCATCCTGTACCCGTTCTTCGGCACCCTGCTCGGCTGGCTGGGCGTCGCGCTGACCGGGTCGGACACGGCCTCGAACGTCCTGTTCGGCGGGCTGCAGCGGATCACCGCCGAGCAACTCGGCCTCTCGGGCGTGCTGATGGCGGCGGCGAACTCGTCGGGCGGCGTGATGGGCAAGATGATCGACGCCCAGTCGATCGTCGTCGCCTCCACGGCCACCGGCTATTTCGGGCAGGAAGGCAAGATCCTGCGCTTCGTGTTCTGGCACTCGATCGCGCTCGCCTGCCTGGTCGGCCTGTTCGTGATGCTCCAAGCCTACGTGCCGTTCTTCCAGCAGATGGTCATCGACGTCCCAGCCGCGGCCGCGGCCCACTGACGACGGGGCGGCGGGCAAGCCCCGCCGCCTCCCAAGGTTATCGGGGCTCCGCCCCAAACCCGCCAAAGGGCTGAGCCCTTTGGAAACCGCGCCTTGCCGTGGGGTGTCGCGACGGCCCGCGCGATCCGTGCTACAGGCTCCCGCCCGCCGGTCCGCGCAGGATCGGGGCGGGTCGATGGGCGAGCGGACGGTTTTAGGGCGGCACGCGTTGAAGAAGGCCTTCGTCAAATCCTACGGTTGCCAGATGAACGCCTACGACGCGGCCCGCATGGCCGACGTGCTGGGCGTTGAGGGATATACGCCGACCGATTCGGTGGAGGAGGCCGACGTCGTCGTCCTCAACACCTGCCACATCCGCGAGAAGGCCGCCGAGAAGGTCTATTCCGAACTCGGCCGCCTGCGCGTCCTGAAGGGCGAGCGGCAGGCCCGCGGCCTCGACACCCGCATCGTCGTCGCCGGCTGCGTCGCCCAGGCCGAGGGCGCCGAGATCCAGGCGCGCCAGCCCGCGGTGGACGTGGTGGTCGGCCCACAGAGCTACCATCGCCTGCCGGACCTCCTGGCCCGTTCCCGCGAGCGCCGGGTGGTCGACACCGAATTCCCGGTCGAGGACAAGTTCGCGCACCTGCCCCGGCGCCGCACCTCCGGGCCGACGGCCTTCCTCACCGTGCAGGAAGGCTGCGACAAGTTCTGCGCCTTCTGCGTGGTGCCCTATACCCGCGGCGCCGAGGTCTCCCGCCCCGTGGCGGCGGTGCTGGCCGAGGCCCAGAGGCTTGCCGAGGGCGGCGCCCGCGAGGTCACGCTGATCGGCCAGAACGTCAACGGCTATCACGGCCTTGGCCCGGACGGTGCCCCGGTCGGGCTCGCCGACCTTATCCGGGCCGTCGCAAAGATCCCCGGCCTCGCCCGGGTCCGCTACACCACCAGCCACCCGAACGATTTCGACGATGCGCTCGTGCGGGCCCATGCCGAGGTGCCGGCGCTGATGCCGTACCTGCACCTGCCGGTTCAGTCGGGCTCGGACCGGATCCTCGCGGCCATGAACCGCAAGCACACCGGCGACCAGTACCGGCGCCTGATCGACCGGGTGCGCGCCGCCCGGCCGGACGTCGCCTTGTCCTCGGACTTCATCGTCGGCTTCCCGGGCGAGACCGACGCCGACTTCGCCGACACCCTTCGGTTGGTGCGCGCGATCGGTTTCGAGAGCGCGTTCTCGTTCAAGTACAGCCCCCGCCCCGGCACGCCGGCCGCCGAGCGCGACGACGGCGTGCCCGAACCCGTGATGGCGGCGCGGCTCGCCGAGCTTCAGGCGCTCCTCGACGAGCAGCGCTACGCCTACCAGCGGGCGGCGGTCGGGCAGGTGTTCGACGTCCTGGTCGAGAAGGCCGGCCGGCTTCCGGGGCAGCTCGCGGGCAAGACGCCGCACCTGCTGGCTGTGCAGTTCGACGCCCCGCTCCACCATATCGGGTCGATCGTCCCGGTCCGGATCGTCCGTGCCGGGACGAACAGCCTGTTCGGGCAGCTGGCTTCCGAGGCTGTGGCGGCGTGAGGATTTAAGCGATGGGGATGGCGGTGAGGACCACAGGTTGAGCGCGTCGGACGGGTCTGGCGTGCGCGGCCCCCTGCGGGGTCGCGGGCCGGCGGCGCGGCCGGCCGAGTCGGAGGAAGCCGTGGAGGTGCCGCTGACTTTCGACGACAACCGCCTCGCGAGCCTCGTCTTCGGTCAATACGACCAGAACGTCGCCCATATCGAGCGCCGGCTCGACGTCACCGCAACGGCGCTCGGCAACCACCTCGTCATCAAGGGCTCGCCCGATGCCGCCGAGAAGGCCCGGCGGGTGTTCCTCAAGCTCTACGCCCGGGTGCGGACCGGAGGCAGCACCCTGACGCTGGGCGATGTCGACGGCGCGATCCGCGAAGCCACCGCGCAGGCGACCCTGTTCCCCGCCGAGGCGATCGCGGCCGAGGCCGACACGCCGCATTTCGAGCAGATCGCCACCCGCCGCCGCGGGGCCGTGCGGGCGCGCAACCAGGCGCAGGACCAGTACATCAAGCTCCTGCGCTCCAACGAGTTGGTCTTCGCGGAAGGCCCGGCCGGCACCGGCAAGACCTGGCTGGCGGTGGGCCACGCCGTGTCGCTGCTCGAGCAGGGCCATGCCGAGCGACTGATCCTGTCACGCCCGGCGGTGGAGGCCGGCGAGCGCCTGGGCTTCCTGCCCGGCGACATGCGCGACAAGGTCGATCCGTACCTGCGCCCGATCTACGACGCCCTCTACGACTTCATGGAGGCGCGCCACGTGGATCGCGGCCTGCAGACCGGCATCATCGAGATCGCGCCGCTGGCCTTCATGCGCGGGCGGACGCTCACCAACGCCGTGGTGCTCCTCGACGAGGCGCAGAACACCACTTCCATGCAGATGAAGATGTTCCTGACCCGCCTCGGGGAGGGCTCGCGCATGATCATCACCGGCGACCCCAGTCAGGTCGACCTGCCGCCGGGCCAGAAATCCGGCCTCGTGGAGGCGGTGAACGTGCTCGACGGCGTCGAGGGCATCGGCCGGGTGACCTTCAAGGACGTGGACGTGGTCCGCCACGACCTCGTGCGCCGGATCGTCACCGCCTACGAGCGCGCCACCCACGGCGACGGCGATGCCGACCGCAATCCCAACCCCCGGCGTCGGCCCCTGGCGTGAGCACGCCGCACGACATCGACATCGCCGTCGAGGACGACCGCTGGGAAACCGCGATTCCCGACCTCGAATCGCTCGTGATCCGCGCCGTCGAGGCGGGGCTGTCGGCCGCTCCCGAGCCGCCGGACGGGCCCGTGGAAGTCAGCGTCATGCTGACCGACGACGTCACCGTCCAGGATCTCAACCGCACATGGCGCGGCAAGGACAAGCCCACGAACGTGCTGTCCTTCCCGGCGGCCCCGCAGCCCCGGCATGCGGGCGCCGCGCTGCCGCTCGGCGACGTGGTCCTTGCCTACGAGACCCTTGTGCGCGAGAGTGCCGAGCAGTCGAAGCCGCTCCAGAATCACCTCGCGCACCTCCTCGTCCATGGCACCCTGCATTGTCTCGGTCAGGACCACGAGAACGGCGAGGCCGAGGCTGAGGCCATGGAGGCGCTCGAAGTCGCGGCCCTCGCGACCTTGGGCATTCCGGACCCCTATGCCTGAGCGGCCGATTCCCCACCGCCCCCAGATCCGAGAGACATGAGCAACGATCGAAGTCGCGGCGCGGCCCTGGCCGCGCCCAGTTCCACCGAGGGCGAATCCCAGACCCGGGAGCCCTGGTACGACCGCCTGCTCCAGGCGCTCCACCTCAAGCCGCGCGATTCGCTGCGCGAGGGCCTTGAGGAGGCGCTCGCCGAGCCCGATGCCGGCGAGAGCGGTCTCACCCCCCTCGAGCGGGTGATGCTCAAGAACGTGCTCGGCTTGCACAAGGTGCGGGTCGACGACGTGATGGTCCCCCGGGCCGACATCGTCGCGGTCTCGAACGACACCAATCTCGGCGATCTGCTCAAGCTGTTCCGCAACGCCGGCCATTCCCGCCTGCCGGTCTACGGCGAGACGCTGGACGACCCCCGCGGCATGGTTCACATCCGCGACCTCGTCGATCACATCGCCGCCAAGGCAGAGCCGACCCGCCGCAGCCCGGCTGCGGCCGCGGCGCGGCCCACCGTGCCCGCCGAGGGCGAGGTCGTGGCCGATGCGACCGTGGTCCCGCGCCCGGCCCGTCGCCCGCCGGTGCGGCTGCCCCGGGCGCTGGATCTCGGCAAGGTCGATCTCAGCACGACGCTGGCCGCCGCCCGCATTCAGCGGCCCGTTCTGTTCGTGCCGCCCTCCATGCCGGCCATCGACCTGCTGGTGCGGATGCAGGCGACGCGCACCCACATGGCCCTGGTCATCGACGAGTATGGCGGGACCGACGGGCTGATCTCCATCGAGGATCTGATCGAGGTCGTGGTCGGCGACATCGAGGACGAGCACGACGTTGCCGAGGCCAAGCAAGTCCAGCGGGTCGATGGCGAGGACGACGTGTTCGTGGCCGATGCCCGCACGCCCCTGGCCGAGGTCTCGGAGGCCACCGGGGTCGACCTCGTGGCGGCGGTCGGCGACATGGCCGAGGAGATCGACACCCTTGGCGGCATGATCGTCACCCTGGCCGGCCGGGTCCCGTCCCGCGGCGAGCTGATCGTGGGGCCGGGCGACCTCGAATTCGAGGTGCTCGACGCCGACCCCCGGCGCCTGAAGCGCCTGCGCTTCCACAAGGGTCCGGCGCGGATCAGCACCGTGGTGCCGCTCGCCCTGCCGCCACCGACCCCGACGCCGGCTCCCGAGACGCCGCATCCATGAGGGGCTTCGCGTGACGGGTGCTGCGTGGCGGTCCTGACCGCGGGGCATGCCCGGGACTCGGCCGCACCGAGCGGTCCCATGGGCCGCCCGTCCCCGGGCTTCGTGCTGGCGATCACCCGGTCGACCGGTTGGCGGCGGCTCGGGCTGGCTTGGCTTGCCGGTGCGGTGGGCGCCCTGGCGATGCCGCCCTACGGGTTCCTGCCCGCCCTGGCCGTGTCCCTGTCGGTGGCGGTCTGGCTCATCGACGGTGCGGGCGCGGAGCGGACCGCGCTGCGGCGCGTCTGGCCCTGCGTCCTGATCGGCTGGGCCTGGGGCTTCGGCTACCTCACCGCCGGACTGTGGTGGCTCGGCCAGGCCTTCCTGGTGGAGGCCGACGAGTTCCTGTGGGCGATGCCGCTCGGCGTCATCGGCCTGCCCTTCGCACTCGGCCTGTTCTACGGCGCGGGGTTCGGCGCCGCCGGACTGCTCTGGGCGCGCGGCCCGGCCCGCATCGCCGCCCTCGCGTTCGGGATCGGCGCGGCCGAGTGGCTGCGCGGACACCTGTTCACGGGTTTCCCCTGGAACACCCTCGGGATGGCGCTCGCCCAGAACCTCTGGACGCTGCAATGGGGCGCCGCGATCGGCCTCTACGGCCTGACCATCCTGGCGGTCCTGATCTGCGCCGCGCCCGCGACCCTGGCCACGGGCTCGCACCCGCGCAGCCGGTTCGGCCCGAGCGCGGCCGCCGCGATCGCCCTCGTCGGGATGGCGCTCTACGGGGCCTTGCAACTCGGCCCGCCCGACCCGGTGGTGACCGGCGTCCGCCTGCGCCTCGTCCAGCCGAACCTGCCGCAGGACGCCAAGTTCAGGCCCGAGAACCGTGCCGACATCGTCGACCGCTACATCGAGCTGAGCCAGCGCCCGACCGAGGGGGGCGAGCCCGAGCCGACCCATATCGTCTGGCCGGAATCGGCCTTCCCGTTCCTGATCCAGCGCGATCCCGACGCCCTGGCGAAGGTCGCGGCCGGCCTCAAGCCCGGGCAGCACTTGATCACCGGGGCGGCCCGGGCGGAGGAACCCCTGCCCGGCGAACGCCTGCGCTACTTCAACGCCGTGATGGTGATCGGGGCGGACGGCAGGATCTCGGACAGCTACGACAAGGTCCATCTCGTCCCGTTCGGCGAGTACCTGCCGGCGCCCCTCGACGCGGCGCTCCGGGCGTCGGGCCTGCGCCAGTTCGTGGCGATCCCCGGAGGCTTCTCGGCCGGTACGCTCGCGGCCCAGCGGATCCTGACCGTGCCGGGCCTTCCCCCGGTGGCGGCGACGATCTGCTACGAGGCGATTTTCCCGCACGCGATCCTGCCGGCGACGGCCGCTTCGGTGCCGCGCCCGCCCGGGCTGATCCTGAATGTCACCAACGATGCCTGGTTCGGCGACACGCCCGGGCCCCGCCAGCACCTGGCCCAGGCTCGGCTGCGCGCGGTCGAGGAAGGGCTACCTCTGGTGCGCGACGCCAACACCGGAATCTCCGCGGTGATCGATCCGCACGGCCGCATCGTCGCGCAGACCGCCCTCGACACGGAAACCTGGCTCGATGCCGACCTGCCCACCCGCATCGTGGGCGGCACCCTGTATGGTCAGTTCGGGGACGCCGCCTTCGCGTTGATGCTCGCCGCCTGCCTGGGCGGCGCCCTCACCGCCCGGTTGCGGGCATGAGCCCCGAGCGCACGGCCCCGGGCCGGATCCTGCTCGGCCTCGCGCTGATGCTGGTGGCGTTCAACCTGCGCCCGGCGCTCAGCACGATCGGGCCGCTGCTGGCGACCATCCGCGAGAGCACCGGGCTCAGCGCCGGCGGCGCGGCAATCCTCACCACCTTGCCGGTCCTGTGCCTGGGTATCGCGTGCGCCCTGGCGGCGCCGCTGATCCGCCGGATCGGGCCCGACCTCGCCGTGCTGGTCGGAGCCACGATCCTGGCCGCGGGCCTGACGCTCCGGGGACTCGGCGGCCTCGTGCCCCTGTTCGCCGGGACGGCGCTCGCCGCAATCGGGATCGGCCTCGACAACGTGCTGCTGCCGGCACTGGTGAAGCGCGACTTTTCCGGCAGCGGCGGGCTGATGACCGGCCTCTACACCATGACCCTCTGCCTCGGCGCTGCGGCGGGCGCGGGCGCCGCGGTGCCGGTGGAGCACGCGCTGGGCGGCGGCTGGCCCTCGGCGCTCGCGGTCTGGGCGCTGCCGGCCCTGGTTGCCGCTTTCCTTTGGATTCCGTTCGCCCGCCGCACGGCCTCGACCCGGGCGCCCTCTGCCGGGCGGCTGCTGCGCGATCCGCTGGCCTGGTGGGTCACGGGCTTCATGGGCCTACAATCCTCCCTGGCCTACACGCTGTTCGGCTGGCTGCCGCTGTTGCTCCAGGCGCGCGGCCTCTCGGCCCTGGATGCCGGCCTCTACGCCTCGCTGATGACCTTGGTCCAGGCGCCCGGCGCGCTGATCACCGCCATGCTGGCAGCCCGCGCGCGGGATCAGCGCGCCTGGATCGTGGCGATCCCGGGGCTCACCGCGGCGGCGTTTCTCGTGCTGGCCTTCGGACCCGAGACCCTACGGATCCCCGCGGCCTGCGCCCTCGGCTTCGGCATCGGCGGCTGCTTCGGCCTGGGGCTGACCCTGATCGTCCTGCGCGCCGCCGATGCCGCCAGCGCCGCCGGCCTCTCGGCCATGGCGCAGGGCATCGGCTATACCGGCGCCTGCCTCGGGCCCCTCGCCTTCGGGCTCGCCCACGAGGCGACCGGCGGCTGGGGTCTGGCCGGTGGGCTGTTCGTCACGATCGCGCTCGCCGCGATCCTGGTCGGCCAGGCCGCCGGCCGCGATCGCAAGGTCAGCGCCGCCGCTCCGGAGGCCGGGAGCGGTCACCTCCAGCCGGTGACGACGCTCTGCAGCTCGGATCCTGCGCGCAGCGCTTGAGCGCAGCCGCCGGAACGTCCTTGACGGACCGGTCCGCCGCCGCTCGATTACGCAGAGTATTGCGACTCGGGCGCCGCCTCTTTCGGCCGGCGTCCCGCGCTGGGTGGACGGCATGACACGTATCGAACGGTCCGGGATTCGGCTGGCCGCCGCCGCCATGATGGCGCTCGCCGTGATGGCGGCGGCTGCGGAGGCGCGCGGGCTCGGGGGCGGCTACTCGGGTGGCGCGATCGGGCCACGGATCGGAGCCTGGGGGCGACCGCTCGGACCGGTGCGGCCGGGCCCGGGACTCGGCTGGCGCGGGCCCGGCTACGCCTTCCGGCATCCCGGCTATCACCGGCACTGGCGTGGCGGCTACGGCGGCGTTTACGGCTACGGGCTCGGCGGCCTGGGCCTCGGGTTCGGCCTGGGCGGCCTGTGGGGCGGCTTCGGCGACCCGTTCTTCGACGACGGCTACGTCTATGCGCCCCCGGCCTACGCACCCCCGGTCGATGTGGCACCCGCCGATGTCCCGCCCGTCGTCGAGGCGGAGGACCCGGCCGATCTGTCCGCTTCCGTCGCGGCCTGCGCCCGCCGCTTCAGGACCTACGATCCGGCCACGCAGACCTACATCGGCAAGGGTTACGTCCGGCGGCACTGCCCTTGAGCGCGGATCACGCTCTCGGTTCAGCCCAACGGAAAGGCCCCGCGGGTTCTCGCCCGCGGGGCCTTGCGTCATTCAGGATCGATGCGACGCAGAGTGAAAACCTACTCGGCGGCGACCCGGTGGGCCTGCGAGCCGTCCGTGTAGGTCTCGGACTTCAGGCGCTTGTGCGGGACGGCGCGGCCCGGCAGCGGCGGCAGGGCCTTGGCCTTCTCCAGATCGATGCCCGCACCCTCGGCGACGCGGCGGCCGTAATCCTCGTCGGCGTGCCAGAAGTGCCAGACCATCCGCAGCTGGATGGCTTCCGGGCACTGCTTCATGTCGCCGACGAGGTTGGCGATCAGGTCCTCACGCTCCCAATCCTGGAACGAGCGGTACCGGACGCCGGCCTGGGTGTAGTCGTCCTCGGTGCGCGAGGTCTGGTAGCGGCCGAGCTGGCCCTGTACCGGCTGATGGTAGTCCTTGGCCGGCTTCGGGGCCTCGCGCAGGCCCTCGGCGAGCGTCGAGGGCTCGTAGTTGATGTGCTTGTTCTGACCGGTGCCGTCGACCGAATAGGTCATCTGGCCGTCGCGCTGGTTCGAGTAGACCTTCACGCCGGGCTGCGGCGCGTTGATCGGCAACTGCAGGTAGTTGGCGCCGACGCGGTAGCGCTGCGTGTCCGAGTACGACAGCGTCCGGCCCTGCAGCATCTTGTCGTCCGAGAAGTCGATGCCGTCGACCAGGACGCCGGTACCGAACGCCGACTGCTCGACCTCGGCGAAGAAGTTGTCCGGCACCCGGTCCAGCACCATGCGGCCCACCGGCAGCAGCGGGAACTGGTCCACCGGCCACAGCTTCGTGTCGTCCAGCGGGTCGAACGACAGGTGGTCGTTCGGGCCGTCCGGCATGATCTGCACGCAGAACTCCCACTCGGGGAAGTTGCCGGCCTTGATGTTGTCGTAGAGGTCGCGCGTCGCGTGGCCGACGTCCTTGCCCTGGATCTCCGCGGCCTGCGCGGAGGTCAGGTTGCGCACGCCCTGCTTAGGCTCCCAGTGGAACTTGCAGAGCACCGCTTCACCCTGGTCGTTGACCAGTTTGTAGGTGTTGACGCCCGAGCCTTCCATTTCGCGATAGTTGGCCGGGATGCCCCAGGGCGACTTGAGGTGCGTCACCATGTGGATCGCTTCGGGGTGCTGGGCCACGAAGTCGAAGAAGCGCCACGCCTCCTGGCGGTTGGTCACCGGGTCCGGCTTGAACGCATGAATCATGTCGGGGAACTTGATCGCGTCCCGGATGAAGAACACCTTCAAGTTGTTGCCGACCAGGTCCCAGTTGCCGTCGACGGTCTTGAACTTCACCGCGAAGCCGCGCGGGTCGCGCTCGGTCTCCGGGCTCTCCTTGGCGCCGGCCACGGTGGAGAAGCGCACGAACATCGGCGTCTTCACGCCGGTCTCGTTCAGCACGCGGGCGCGGGTGTACTTGGAAGCCGGTTCGTTGCCGATCTTGCCGTAGGCCTCGAAGTAGCCGTGGGCGCCGGCGCCGCGGGCGTGGACCACGCGTTCCGGGATCCGCTCGCGATCGAAATGCGTGATCTTCTCGATGAACTGATAGTTCTCCAGCGTCGCCGGGCCGCGCTCGCCGACCGTCCGGGTGCTCTGGTTGTCGCGGACCGGATGGCCCTGGCGTGTGGTCAGGATCGGGCGTTGATCGCTCATGCGTCTCATCTCTCCGTGATGCCTGTGATCGGCATATGGGGCCGACTCAGCAGACTGGAACCGTTCCGACCAGGTTATGGACCTCCGCGGGGGCGTTGGCTAATGCATCGTCGCAAACGCCGTGATAGACGTAGCCTATGAACCTGTCGGGCCTGTCGCTGCGCGACCTCGAGTATGTGGTCGCCATCGCCGACGAGGGCCATTTCGGCCGGGCGGCCGAGCGCTGCAACGTCAGCCAGCCGACCCTGAGCGTCCAAGTCCGCAAGCTCGAAGCGTCCCTCGGCCTGACTTTGTTCGAGCGCTCGAACCGCCGGGTACTGCTCACGGAAGCCGGCCAGGGGATCGTGCGGCAGTCGCGGATCGTCCTGGCCGAGGCCCAGCGATTGCTGGCGCTCGCCACCGAGGGCCGCGGCTCGCCGCTCACCGGCCGGCTCGTGCTGGCCGCGATCCAGACGCTGGGCCCCTACTTCTTCCCGTTGGTGCTGCGGCCCCTGCGCCAGCAATACCCGCTGCTGACCCTGTCGCTGTCCGAATCCCGCACCGCCGAGATCGTCGAGGGCCTGCGCGACGGGCGCATCGACGCCGCCCTGGTCTCCCTGCCCCTGCCCCCGGTCGGGCTGGCGGTGGCGCCGCTCTTCGTCGAGCCGTTCTGGTTGGCCTGCCCGGCCGAGCATGCGCTCGCCCGCGGCGGCGCCCTGTCGGCCACGGAGATCGCCGGGCCGGACCTGCTGCTGCTCGACGAGGGCAACTGCCTGCGCGACCAGGCGATCGCGGCCTGCGGCGCGGGTTCCTCCGTGGGGCGCCACGCCACCAGCTTGGAGACTCTGCGCTCGATGGTGGCGGCGGGAACCGGGTACACCCTGCTGCCGGCGCTGGCCGTGCCCGCCGGCCCCGACCCGACCGGCTTGACCGTCACCCGAGCCTTCGACGTCGACGGCCCCGGCCGCACCATCGCGCTGGCCTGGCGGGCGAGCGATCCCCGCGCGCCTGGGCTGGCAAACCTGGCGGCGTTCTTCCGGGCGCATGCGCCGGCCGGCACGGCCGCCTGCCGGGATGGGGCGGCATAGGCTTCGAGGATCTGGGTTCTGAGGCACGGCCGTTCGTTGACCCGCCCCGTCATCCCGGGGCGCCGTAGGCGAGCCCGGGATCCAGATCCGCCGACGGCGCATGGTCTTGTCGCAACTCAGTCTTTCGATGCCACACTTCCGGAATGCCGGGGTTATTCATAACGCAGAGGGCTGCTCCGCCGAACCGTATCGCCAGCGCGCGGAGGAACGTCCAATCCGCACCGGCTCCACACACGATCCGCAATGTGATGTGTGATCACCCGCCGGATCCGACAGAATGCCCCGGCCGGCGCGAGACGGCGACCCATAGGAGCACGTGCATGCGGCGCAGACTGATCGCGACCCTGGTCGCCCTCCTCGCCCCCGCGGCGGCCCGGGCCGAGCCGCATGACAGCTTCGCCCGCATCGACGCCATCGACCGCGCCTCCCTGGTGATGACCGTGGAGGCCGGCATCGTGCCGCGCGATCTCGGCGCGCGGATCGCCCGCGCGCTCGATCAGGTCGCCGCGGATGCCGCCCGCCCGGGGGCCGAGCGGCCCGACGACTACCTGCGGATCGAGCCGCTGATCACCGCCATCGCCGGACCGGACGCCACCCGGATGCATTCCGGCCGCAGCCGTCAGGACATCATCCCGACCGTGCTGAAGCTCGACCAGCGCGACCGGCTGCTCGACCTCGCCGAGGCCCTGGACAAGACCCGCGCCGCTCTCCTGGACGTCGCGGAGCGGGAGGCCGATACGATCGTCCCGGCCTATACCAACGGCGTGCAGGCCCAGCCGACGACGCTGGGCCATTACCTGCTCGGCTATGCCGGAGCGCTGGCCCGCGATGCGGATCGCCTGCACGAGACCTGGGCGCGCGTGAACCTGTCGCCCTTGGGGGCCGCGGCGCTCGGCACGTCGAGCTTCCCGGTCGATCGCGTCCGCCTCGCGGGGCTGCTGGGCTTCGACGCACCGGTGGAGAACAGCTACGATGCCGGCCAGCTGGCGCCGATGGATCTCGGCCTGGAACTGACCGGCCTGTCCGCCAACCTCGCCACCACGGCCGGCAGCTTCGCACAGGACCTCTACGCGCAGTACCACCAGACCCGGCCGTGGATCCTGCTGCGCGAGGGCGCGCTGACCGGGCCGAGCAGCATCATGCCGCAGAAGCGCAACCCAGTGGCTCTGTACAGCCTGCGTATGAAGGCGAGCGACGTGGTCGGCGCCGCGCAGGCCTTCGTCATCATGGTCCACAACGTCGATTCCGGCATGCCGGACTACAAGCGAAACCAGGCCGAGCCCCCCGGCCGGACCGTCTCCGAGGCCGCCGAGACCTGCCGGCGCTGGACGCGGGTCCTCGACGGGCTAGTGATCGACCGGGACCGGGCCGCCGACGAGGTCGCGGCCGATTATGCCACCACCACGGAACTCGCCGACACGCTCCAGCGCGTGGCCGACGTGCCGTTCCGGCTGGGCCACCATTTCGCCTCCGAGCTTGTGAGCTACGGCCGCAGCCACGACCTGCGCCCGGCCGACCTGCCGTTCACCGAGGTGAAGCGGATCTACGCGGAGGCTGCGGCCGGCTCGGGCCTGAAGCCCGACCTGCCCCTCGACGAGGCCCGGTTCCGGGCCGCCCTGTCGGCCCGCGGCATGATCGACGCCGCGAAGGGGCTCGGCGGACCGCAAGCCCCGGAGGTCCGGCGCATGCTGGCGGCCGCCCGGACGCGGCTCGATTCAGACCGGACCTGGCTGGCCGAACGCCGCACCGCGCTCGCGGCGGCACGTGGGCGGCTGGATGCGGCATTCGCGGATCTTAGAAAGGGTCCGTAGGATAATTCCCGCTAAAACGCCCCTCC
>NZ_VRVG01000116.1:0-18118 GCF_008040085.1 Methylobacterium sp. WL7
CCCGCGCCCCGACGAAATCCGGGTGACGGGCGCGCCCCGATCGGCTATCCGTTTGGCCTGGCGCAGGGCCTGTAGCTCAATGGTTAGAGCCGACCGCTCATAACGGTCTGGTTGCAGGTTCGAGTCCTGCCGGGCCCACCACCTGTCGCGCAGGACCTTGCGTCCCGACAAGATTTTCGGCCCGCTCTCGGCATCCGCCCGGTCGTCCAGGGCCAGAGCCGAATGATCTGCGACCCTGAGACGGCCTCCGCCTGCGGGGCGATTGCGCGGCTCCCGCGTTGGCTGACGGCTTGCACCGAAACCCGGCCGCAGCTTTCGTAAGGCGGGCACGGGGCGCGTGTCGCCCGGAAAACCATGAGCGCTGATCCGATGAGCTCCGACCTGACCGTCTACTACGATGGCGGCTGCCCGCTCTGCCGGGCCGAGATCGGCCATTACCGCGACTGCCGCGGGGCCGAGCGGATCGCCTTCGTCGATGTCGGGCGCGACGCGCCGGCGGACGGCCTCGGGCCGGATCTCGACCGGGGCGACGCCCTGCGGCGCTTCCACGTGCGCGGAGCGGACGGCCGGCTCGTGTCGGGGGCGGCGGCGTTCGCGCGGCTGTGGCGCGTCCTGCCGAACTGGCGCTGGCTCGGCCGCCTCGTCGAGCTGCGCGTCTTCGGGCTGCGTCCCATCCTGCCCGTGGCGGAGGCGGCCTACCGGCTGTTCCTGCCCCTGCGGCCGCGGCTGGCGCGGCTGATCACCCGCCGGCACCGCTGAGACCGCGCGCTCGACCCGCGCGGACCCGCAGCGGATCGCCGGCGAACGATGAGGCGCTTCCGCCCTGACCCGAAAGCTGGCATCCTGACACCGTGATCCTCTGGCTGGCCCTTCGGCGGCTGCTCCCGCTCCTGGCGGTTCTCAGCCTCGCCCTGCTTCCGGTCGCCGCCCCCGCGGCGGTCGCCGGCATGCATGCGCCGACGACGGCCCAAGCGGAGCGGTCCGCGCCGCATGAGCACGGCCACGCGATGGCGCCGATGGACATGGCGCCGATGGACGACATGGCGGGAGCCGCCATGGACGCCATGCCCTGCTGCCCGCCCGAGGCCGCGGCCCCGTCGGACCAGCAGCCCGGGGACGGGTCCGAGGGCTGCCTCAAGGGCTGTCCGCTGATGGCCCTGTGCCTTGCCGGCCTCGCCTCCTTGCCGCCGTCCGGGATCGGCCTGCCGGTGCCCTTCGCCACCGGGGCGCCTCTGTTTGCCCGGAAGGCGGCGCGGTTCGCCAGCGTGACCGGGACACCGCCGCCCGAGCCGCCCCGAGCCTGACCCCGATGCCGCGGGCCATGACGCCCGCGTGAGGCTGCACGCCCGTGCGGCCGGACATCGTGTTCAGGAGATTCTGTGTGACCTTTCAATTCCTTGCCCAATCCCCGGCGCGCGCCTGCACGGCCGCGCTCGTCGGCACCGCTCTGTGTGCCCCGGCCCGGGCCGCACCGGCGGATTACCGGTTCGAACTCGTCACGCAGGAGGCCAAGGTCGGCGACGCCGTCCTGACGGTCCGCTTGGTCGACACGCGCAGCGGCCAGCCGGTCACCGACGCGGTGATCTTCGCCAAGCGCATCGACATGGCCCCCGACAGCATGGACGAGATGACCTCGACCCTCGCGCAGCTCCCGTCCACGGAGCCGGGCCTCTACCGGTTCAGGACCAAGCTCACCATGGCGGGCGGCTGGCGGCTGTCGCTGGGCGCCAAGGTCCAGGGCGAGACCGGCACCGTGAGCGACAAGCTCGTCTTCCGGGCCGTGCCGTGAGCCGCGCGGCCTGGTTGGCCGGGACCCTCGTCGCCGTGGCGGCGGGGGGCCTCGGCTATGGGGCAGGGCGCGTGAGCGACAGCGCAGCACCCCTGTCCATCGCCCGCGCCTGGGCGGGTTTCGCCGGCGGGAGTCCGGCTGCTGCGCCGAAGCCTACGGGGCCGGTGGTGTATTACCAGGATCCGGACGGCAAGCCGGTCTACTCCCTGTCGCCGATGATGACCGAGGACGGGCGCCTGTTCCGGGCCGTCCAGGCCAGCGAGGATCTACGATTCGACCGGCCCGCCGCCGAGGACGTTTCGGGTCGGGCCGGGCCGGGGGAGGGCGACGCCCCCCCAAAAAAACCCGGCCGGACGGTGCGCTACTACCGCAACCCGATGGGCCTGCCCGACACCTCGCCGGTGCCGAAGAAGGACTCGATGGGGATGGACTACATCCCGGTCTACGCTGGCGACGACCCGGACCCGAGCACCGTCACGGTCTCGCCGGGCCGGATCCAGCGCACCGGCGTGCGCAGCGCCGTGGTCGAGCGCCGGGTCGTGTCCCGACCGGTGCGGGTGCCCGGCACCGTGGCGCTGGACGAGCGCCGGGTCACCGTGGTGGCGACCCGGGCCGACGCCTATGTCGACCATGTCGAGGATGTCACCACCGGCGACCGTGTCCGGAAGGGCCAGAATCTGGTCTCGGTCTACGCGCCGGAGATCAACGCCGCCGCCGCGCAGCTCATCGCCAATCCGGGCTTCGACGGCGCCCGGCGCCGCATCCGCAACCTGAACGTCTCCGAGGCGGTGATCGCCGAGATGGAGCGGACCCGGACGGTGCCCCGCGCCATCACCTGGGCCTCGCCGCGCGACGGGCTGGTGCTCGAACGGCGGGCCATCGAAGGCATGAAGGCCGCGGCCGGCGACACCCTGTTCCGGATCGCCGACCTGTCGCGGATCTGGGTGCTGGCCGACGTGCCGGAGCACGACCTCGCCGGCATCCGCGTCGGCCAGGCCGCCACCGCGCGGGTACCCGGCCGCAGCCTCACCGGTCGGGTGGAGGTGATCTACCCGCAGGTGAACCGGGAGACCCGCGCGACCCGCATCCGGATCGAATTGCCGAACCCGGACGGGCTGCTCCTGCCCGACATGTATGCGGACGTCGAGATCGCCACGGGCGCCACCGAGCCGGTGGTGGCGGTGCCGGAAGAAGCCGTGATCGAGACCGGATCGCGCCAGGCGGTGCTGATCGAGGCCGGGGAGGGCAGGTTCGCGCCCCGGGCGGTCGAGATCGGGCGGCGCGGCGACGGCTTCGTCGAGATCCGCGCGGGCCTCCGGGCCGGCGAGCGGGTCGTCACCGCGGCCAATTTCCTGATCGACGCCGAGAGCAACCTGAAGGCGGCGCTGGCAAGCCTCGCCGCCCCGCCGGCCGACGGGGAGGGCGGCCGATGATCGCCCGGCTGATCGCCTGGTCGGCGCGCAACCGCGTGCTCGTGCTGATCGGCACCGCCTTCGCGGTGGCGGCGGGCGTCCAGGCCCTGCGCACCCTACCGCTCGACGCCATCCCGGACCTCTCGGACGTGCAGACCATCGTCTACACCGAGTATCCCGGCCAGGCGCCGCAGGTGGTTGAGGACCAGGTCACCTACCCGCTGACCACCGCGATGCTGACCGTGCCGCGGGCCAAGGTCGTACGCGGGGTCTCGATGTTCGGGGTCTCGTTCGTCACCGTCATCTCCGCGGACGGCACCGACCCGTACTGGGCACGCTCGCGGGTGCTCGAAGTCCTCAACGGCGCCGGCGGCCGCCTGCCCGCCGGGGTGATCCCGACGCTCGGGCCCGACGCCACCGGGATCGGCTGGGTCTACCAGTACGTGATCCTGGCCCGGCAGCGGACGCTGGCCGAACTGCGCTCCCTGCAGGATTGGGTGGTCCGGTTCGCGGCCTCGCGCGGGGAGGGGGTGGCGGAGGTCGCCCCGGTGGGCGGCTTCGTCAAGCAGTACAGCGTGGTGGTCGACCCGAACCGCCTGCGGGCGCAGGGCATCAGCCTGAACCGCCTGCGGGACGCGATCCGGGCGAGCAACGCCGATGTCGGCGGCCGAACGGTCGAGCTGTCCGAGTTCGAGGTGGTGGTGCGCGGCCGGGGCTACCTCAAGGGCACCGCCGACATCGGAGCCGTCGTGCTCAAGACCGACGCCGGCACGCCGGTGCGGGTGCGCGACGTCGCCCGGGTCGAGATCGGGCCCGACGAGCGGCGCGGGATCGCCGAGCTCGACGGGGAGGGCGAGGTCGCGGGCGCCATCGTGGTGCAGCGATTCGGCGCCAACGCCCGCGCCGTCATCGCGAGCGTCAAGGATCGCCTGGCCGAGATCGGCAAGAGCCTGCCGTCGGGCGCCGAGATCGTGCCGGTCTACGATCGGTCGCAGCTCATCGACGCGGCGATCGCGACGCTGACCCACACCCTGGTCGAGGAATGCGCGATCGTCGCTCTGGTCTGCGTCGTGTTCCTGCTGCACCTGCGCAGCGCGCTGGTGGCGATCCTGATGCTGCCGGTGGGGATCCTGATGGCGTTTTCCGCCATGCGGGCGCTCGGACTCGGCGCCGACATCATGAGTCTGGGCGGCATCGCCATCGCGGTCGGCGCGATGATCGACGCCGCCATCGTGATGATCGAGAACGCCCACAAGCACCTGGAGCGCGCGCCGCCGGGCCGGCCCCGGGCCGAGATCCTGGTCGGGGCCGCCGCCGAGGTCGGGCCGTCGCTGTTCCTGTCGCTCCTGGTGATCACGGTCTCGTTCCTGCCGATCTTCAGCCTGGAGAGCCAGGAAGGCCGGCTGTTCGGGCCGCTCGCCTTCACCAAGACCTTCGCGATGGCGGCGGCCGCGCTGCTGTCGGTGACCCTGGTGCCGGCGCTGATGATCCTGTTCGTGCGCGGCCGGATCGTCCCGGAGCACCGCAACCCGGTGAACCGGCTGCTGATCGGGATCTACCGGCCGCTGATCGCCGCGGTGCTGCGGGCCCGGATCCTGACGCTCGTCCTGGCGCTCGGGATGCTGGCCGCCACGATCTGGCCGGCGCGCCAGCTCGGCTCGGAATTCATGCCCGAGCTCAACGAGGGCACGCTGCTCTACATGCCCACGACCCTGCCGGGCCTCTCCGTCACCAAGGCGGCCGAGCTGCTGGCGACCCAGGACCGGATCATCAAGACGTTCCCGGAGGTCGCCTCGGTCTACGGCAAGGCGGGCCGGGCCGGCACCGCGACCGATCCGGCGCCGCTCGAGATGTTCGAGACGATCATCCGGCTCAAGGCCCCGGAGGCGTGGCGGCCCGGCGTGACGCTGGCGAGCCTGCGGGCCGAGATGGACAAGGCGCTGCAGTTTCCCGGCGTGTCCAACGCCTGGACCCAGCCGATCCGCGCCCGGATCGACATGCTGGCCACCGGCATCCGCACCCCCGTCGGCGTCAAGCTGTTCGGCCCCGATCTCGCCGCCCTGGAACCGGTCGCCCGGGCGGTCGAGGCGGTGCTCCGCACGGTCCCGGGCACGACGAGCGCCTATGCCGAGCGGGTCGTGGGCGGCACCTTCCTCGACATCACCCCGGACCGGGAGGCGCTCGGCCGCTACGGGCTCACCGTCGGCGACGTCCAGGACGTGGTGGCCACCGCGCTCGGCGCCGCCACCGTCACCACCACCGTGGAGGGGCGCGAGCGCTACGGCGTCAGCGTGCGCTACCCGCGTGCCCTCCGGTCCGACCCGCAGGCGATCGCCGATGACGTCCAGGTGGCGCTCCCGGGCGGGGGGACCGTGCCGCTCGGGGCGGTCGCGACGATCCAGCTCGTACGCGGGCCGACGTCGATCCGGAGCGAGAACGGGCGCCCCGCGCTCTACCTGTACGTCGACATCGCCGGGCGTGACCTCGGCGGCTACGTCGAAGAGGCGCGGGACGTGGTGGCCCGCGCGGTGACGCTGCCCGAGGGCGTGACGCTCCAGTGGAGCGGCCAGTTCGAGGCCCTGGAGCGGGCCGAGGCAAGGCTGCGGATCGTCGTCCCGGCGACCCTGCTGGTGATCGTCCTGCTGCTCTACCTCGTGTTCCGACGGGTGACCGAGACGCTGATCGTGCTGCTGTCGCTGCCCTTCGCGCTGGTCGGCGGCGTCTGGCTGATGTGGGCCATGGGGTTCCACCTGTCGGTCGCCGTGGCGGTGGGTTTCATCGCGCTGGCCGGCGTCGCCGCCGAGACCGGGATCCTGATGCTGGTCTATCTCGACCAGGCGCTCGCCGAGCGGCGCGGGGAGGCGGCCCGGGCCGGGCGGCCCCTCACCCGCGCGGACCTGCGCGCCGCCATCATGGTCGGGGCGGTGGAGCGGGTCCGCCCCAAGATGATGACCGTCGTGGCGATCATGGCCGGCCTCCTGCCGATCCTGTGGAGCACCGGGGCGGGCTCCGAGGTGATGCAGCGGATCGCCGTGCCGATGATCGGCGGCATGGCCTCATCGACGCTCCTGACCCTGATCGTGATCCCGGCGGTCTACGGCCTGGTCAAGGGCAGGGGCCTTCCGGCGGCGGCTGACCTGCCAGGCTCGGCCCCGGACGGGGCCGCGGCCCTTCCGAAGCGCGCGTAGAGGGCCGGCAGGACCACCAGGGTCAGCAGGGTCGCGCTGATCAGGCCGCCGATCACCACGGTGGCGAGCGGCCTCTGCACCTCGGCGCCCGTTCCGGTGGCGAGCGCCATCGGGACGAAGCCGAGCGACGCGACCAGCGCCGTCATGGCCACTGGCCGCAGGCGGGTCACGGCCCCCTCCAGGATCGCCGCCCGCAGGGGCCGGCCCTCGGCGACGAGCTGCTTGATGAAGCTCAGCATCACCAGGCCGTTCAGCACCGCGACGCCCGAGAGCGCGATGAACCCGACCGCGGCCGGCACCGACAGCGGCATGCCCCGCAGCCACAGGGCCGCGATCCCGCCGGTGAGCGCCAGCGGCACCGCGGAGAACACCAGGAGCGCGTCGCGCGCGCTGCCGAGCGCCGAGGTCAGCAGCAGGAAGATCAGGCCGAAGCAGACCGGCACCACCAGGGTCAGGCGCCGCCGGGCCGAGGCGAGGTTCTCGAACTGGCCGCCCCAGGTCACGTAGGAGCCGGCCGGCAGCGCGATCTGCTCGGCGACCTTCGCCTGCGCTTCGGCCACCAGCGAGCCGATGTCCCGGCCGCGCACGTTGGCGGTGACGACGACGCGCCGCTGGCCGTTCTCCCGCGAGATCTGGTTCGGCCCCTCGGTCACCGAGAAGCTGGCGACCTGCCGCAGCAGGACGGAGGCGACCTTGCCGTTCGGCCCCGGGGGGAGGGGGACGGGCAGGTTCTCCAGGGCCTCGCGGTCCTCCCGGACGGCGTCGGTCAGGCGCACCACGATCGGGACGCGCCGGTCGCCCTCGAACACGGAACCGGCCTCCCGGCCGCCGATCGCGGCGCCGATCACCTCCTGGATCGCTCCGGTGCTGAGGCCCAGCCGCGCCGCCTCGGTCCGGTCGATCCCGATCTCGAAGACCGGCAGCCCGGCGATCTGCTCGACCTTCACGTCGTCGGCCCCGTCGATGCCGCGCAGGATCGCGGCGATCTGGTTGGCGGTCTTGAGCATCGGCTCGAACGCGTCGCCGAACACCTTGACGGCGAGGTCGCCCCGGGTCCCGGCGAGCAGCTCGTTGAAGCGCAGCTGGATCGGCTGGGAGAACTCGTAGACGTTGCCGGCGAGGTCGCCCAAAGCCGCCTCGATCTGCGCCTGCAGGGCCGCCTTGGTGAGCGTGGGATCGGGCCACTCCGCCTGCGGCTTCAGGATCACGAAGGTGTCCGAGGCGCTCGGCGGCATCGGGTCGGAGGCGATCTCGGCGGTGCCGGTCTTCGAGAACACGGTGGCCACCTGCGGGAAGCCCGCCACGACCTCCTCGACCTTGAGCTGCATCGCCTGCGATTGGGTCAGGGAGGTCGAGGGGATCCGGCTGGCGTTGAGTGCGATGCTCTTCTCGTCCAGCAGCGGGATGAACTCGGTGCCGAGCCGGGCCGCCAGCAGGCCGGCGCCCACGAGCAGCAGCAGGGCCGCCGCCAGGAACGGCGCCGGCGCCCGGATCGCTGCGGCGAGCAGCGGCCGGTAAGCCGCCTTCAGGCCCCGGATCAGCGGATTGTCGACCTCGGTGACCCGGCCGGTGATCACGATGGCGATCATGGCCGGCACGAAGGTCAGCGACAGGACGAACGCGCAGGCCAGCGCCAGGATCACGGTCAGAGCCATCGGCTCGAACATCTTGCCCTCGACCCCCGTGAAGGTCAGGAGCGGCCCGTAGACCAGGATGATGATCGCCTGCCCGTACAGCGACGGCCGGATCATCTCCTCGGCCGAGGCCCGGACCGTCTCCAAGCGCTCCTCCAGGGTGAGCCCGCGGCCGAGCCCCTGCTGGCGCTCGGCGAGGTGGCGCAGCGCGTTCTCGGTGATGATCACCGCGCCGTCGACGATCAGGCCGAAATCGAGGGCGCCGAGGCTCATCAGGTTGGCCGAGATTTTTGCCTCGACCATGCCGGTCACCGTCATCAGCATGGCGACCGGGATCACCAGGGCGGTGACCAGGGCGGCCCGGATGTTGCCCAGCAGCAGGAACAGGATCGCGATCACCAGGGCCGCGCCCTCGGCGAGGTTCCGGGCCACCGTGCGGATCGTGGCCTCGACCAGGACCGTCCGGTCGAGCACCGTCCGCACCACGATCCCGGGCGGCAGCGTCCGCCGGAGCTGGGCCATGCGGGCCTCGACCGCGGCCGCGACCGTGCGGCTGTTCTCGCCGATCCGCATCAGGGCGGTGCCGATCACGGCCTCCCGGCCGTCCACGCTGCCCGAGCCGGTGCGCAATTCGCGCCCGAACCGCAGGGCTGCCACGTCCCGGACCCGCACCGGCACGCCGCCCCGTGTGGCCACCACCACGTCGGCGATCGCCTCCATGCTCTCCAGGCGGCCGGCGGCGCGCACGATGGTGCCCTCGCCGTTATCCTCGAGGTAGCGGGCGCCCTGGTTGGCGTTGTTGGCCTCGAGCGCCCGGACCACGTCCGCGAAGGACAGGTCGAGGGCGGTCAGCTTCGTGGGGTCCGGCTGGACATGGTACTGCTTCTCGTAGCCGCCGATGCCGTCGACCCCGGCCACCCCCGGCACGGTGCGGATCTGGGGCCGGATGATCCAGTCCTGGACGGTGCGCAGGTAGGCGTTCCGCTCCAGCTCGGTGGCGAGACTCTGGCCCTCCGGCGTCAGGTAGCTGCCGTCCGGCTGCCAGCCCGGCCGCCCCCCGGGCGAGACCGTTCGCGCGTCGGGCTTGGCGTACTGGACCGACCACATGGTGATCTCGCCCAGCCCCGTGGAGATCGGGCCCATATGCGGCTCGGCGCCGGGCGGCAGGTCGCCCTTCACCTGCGACAGGCGCTCGGCGACCTGCTGGCGGGCGAAGTAGATGTCGAGCCGCTCGTCGAAGATCGCGGTGACCTGCGAGAAGCCGTTGCGCGAGAGCGAGCGGGTGTATTCGAGCCCCTTGATGCCGGCGAGCGCTGTCTCGACCGGGTAGGTCACCTGGCGCTCGACATCGACCGGCGACAGCGACGGCGCCAGGGTGTTGATCTGCACTTGATTGTTGGTGATGTCGGGCACCGCGTCGATCGGCAGCCGGGTCAGCGCCGTGGCGCCGAAGCCCGCCGCCAGCAGCACGAGGAGCAGGACCAGCCAGCGCTGGCGGATCGCGACGTCGAGGATGCGGCTGAGCATGTCCGGCGCCTCAATCGTCGTGGCCGGCTTCGGCCTTGCCGAGCTCGGCCTTCAGCAGGAAGGTGTTGCCGACCGCGATCTCGGCGCCGGCTGCGAGCCCCGCCGTGACCGCGTAGGATTCGTCGTCGGAGCGCCCGAGTTCGACCGGGCGCATGGCGAAGCCCTCGGGCGTGCGGACGAAGACCACGCGCGCCCCCGCCACGGTCTGGAGCGCCGCCTTGGGCACCCGGACCGGCACGGGATCCCGGTCGATCTCGATCTCGGCGGTGACGAAGGTGCCGGGGCGCCAGGCCAGGTCGGCATTGGGCAGGGCGACCACGACCCGGGCCGAGCGGGTCTCCGGGTTGAGGAACGGGCTCACGAAGATCACCCGGCCCTCCTGGTGGCGGCCGCCGCCCTCCCGGCTCGGGGTGACGGTCACGCGGGCGCCCTCCTGCACCCGGGCGAGGTCGAGGGTCGGCACCGACAATTCGATCCAGACGGTGGAGAGGTCGGCCACCAGGTAGATCTCGGCCGGGTCGCCCTCCTTGCCGACCGCCGAGCCGACATCGACCTTCCGTTCGACCACCCGCCCGGCGAACGGCGCGCGCAGTTCGTAGCGGCGCAGGGTCGAGAGCGTCGGGGTCGCCTCGTCGCGCTTCTGCGCGGCCGCGACCGCGGCGGCGTCGAGCCCCAGCGCCGACAGCTTCTGGCGCGCCAGGTCGGCCCGCAGCCGGGTCTCGAGGAACGCCGCGCGGGCGCTCTGGAACGCCGATTCCGAGGCCGAGCGCGAGGCCAGCAGCGTCTGCTGACGCTCGAAGTTGATCGTCTGGAGTTCGACCTGGACGAGCGCGGTCAGGTACTCGCTCTTGGCGTCGGCGACCTCCCGGCTGTCGAGCACGGCCACGACCTCGTCCTTCTGGACGGCGTCGCCCAGGCGCTTGCGCATCTCCGCGACGGTCCCGACCACCCGGGCGGGGACCCGGGCGATCCGGTCGGTGTCGGGGGTGATGGTGCCGGGGACGAGGAGGTGGCGGGCCAGCGTCCCGCCGGTGACCGGCGCGACCGCGATGCCCTGCGCCGCCACCTGCTCGGGCCGCATCCGGATCACCCCCGCCTCGGCGTGCGCGTGGTCCGGATGCCCTTCGTCCTGGTGGCCTCGCCCTTCGGGCACGGCGGCCTGCGTCGGGCCATGATCGTGATCGTGCCCGACCGGCTCGGGCCCGGGATGACCGGCGGTCCGGGTCAAGCCGACCGCCGCGAGGCTGTCCCGGACGAACCCGGACACGCCCGGAACGGCGGCGCCGACCACGATGCCGGCGGCCAGAAGGAAAAGGGAAATGAGGAGACGCATGGGAGCCTGCTCGGCCGGGACCGCGGCGCGCCGCGCGGCGGCGTTCGGGGAATCCCGTTCAGATGACGCGTGAGGGCGAACCGGACGCCCGCGCGGGCAGGCCGGCCAGGACGCGCGCCGAGACCGGCGGCGTCGGCTCAGGCGCGGGGGGGCCGGGGCAGGCGGTCGGGCACGATCGAGGAAAGGGCGCCGGAGGTCCGGACCGCGACCGGCCGGACGGGAACCGCCGGCGGCGCCAGGGCTCCGGTCTCCAGGGGCGCGACCTGGTGGCAGCCGCAATGGAGGTGCTCGGTCACGCCGGGATCGACGCTGGTGCCGGCCTCCGCGAGCGATGGTCCGTCGATGCGGTCGTGATGGCCGCCCGCATGGAACGCCAGATCCGCCGCGAGGCCGACGCCCGGTCCGGCCAGGCAGAGGGTCAGGACGAGCGCGAGCATGCGGGCGGCGATCGCCCACCAGCCGCGCCCCGAGCGCCCCTGCCGAATCCGAGACTTCATCGCGGCCGTTATGGGCGATCCGGCCCCGGGCGCACAAGGGCCGGCGCGATCGAAGCTGCGTTCGGCCGTCCCGCGACCCGGAGGAGCGGGGCGAGGCGGCTCACGCCGACAGCCGCAGGATCCAGTCGTAGAAGTCGGCCCAGTCCCGGCGCGCCGGCAGCGGGGCGGGCGGTGCGCCGGCCTGGATCCGGGCCTGGGCGCGGACGTCCCGGGGGGCGCAGCCGAACGCGTCCCGGAAGGCCTGCGTGAAATGCGCGGGGTTCTCGAAATGCCACCGGTAGGCGACCTCCGAGATCCGCGCGAAGCGGCCGTCCCCGGCGCGGGCGAGGTCCCGGTAGGCTCGGTCGAGCCGGCGCTGGCGGATGTAGCCGGCCACGCCGCCCATCGGGGCGAACAGGCGGTAGAGGGCGCTGCGTGAGACGCCGAACCGCCCGCAGAGCGCCTCGGCGGTCAGGCCCGGGTTGTCCAGCTCGGCCTCGATCACCCGCCGGATGACGAGGAAGAGCGGCGCGCGCTCCGGCGCCCGGTCGGCCCGCGCGCGCCCGGACAGGCGCGGGACGGCGGCGGCGAGCAGCGTCGCGGTCGCCTCCGCGGCGGCCCGGGACTCGTGTTCCGAAAACCCGTCGGCATGGGCGCTGAGCGATCGGAGATGGTCCGCGAGCAACCGGCCGAACGGCGTGGTGCCGTGCAGGACCGTCCCGTGCAGCGCGTCGAGATCGACCGCCCCCGCGCCGAACAGCGGCCGCGGCAGAACCAGCGTCAGGGCGCGGTAATCCGTGGAGCTGGCGGCCAGGGGCCGGGACAGGTCGAACAGGCAGATATCGCCGGGCCCGCAATCCTGCTCGCCGCCCTCGATTTCGATCCGGGAGCGGCCAGAGACGCGGACATGCGCCAGGATGTGATCGACGCCCATCCGGGCGACCAGGGCGCGCGAGCGCTCGAACCGCAAACCGGAGGCACCCGCCCGGCACAGGATGGCATTGCCCAGGTGCCGGACCTGCGACTGTCCGCGGAAGTCGGCGACATCCTCCGGCCGGATGGCGAACTCCCAGAACGGCGCGACGGCCTCACGCCAGGCCGCGGCCTGAAGCAGACCAGGCCCGTCCCCGCCCATCTCCAGGACTGATTTCGACCGCATCACCCGAGTCGTGCATCCCGACATGCACGTGCGCAGCCGGCCACGTGCTGATGTCAGGTGCTGGTTTGCAGATCAAAGGTCAAGGTTCCACAGCTGGAATACCGGATTAACGCGTTGATAGCACTACGTAGAATATTATTCTCAAGAGCGCCGGCATCTGCGTGATCGAACGTCAGTCCATCGCGCAAGTGAAGCCAGCCTTCGTGTCATGGATTCCGAATTCGGGCCCGACGGCCCTGCCGTGAGGACTTGAACCGATCTCCGTCGGGAGCCGACGGGTGGCTTCCCGCCGCCGCAGGCGGATGGTCTTACGCGGCGTCACGCAACGCGCGCTCCGCTCCACCGGGGCCGGCGCACGAAAAACCCCGCGGGCCCGGTCGGGCTGCGGGGTTGAAGGCGGCAGGGTCGCCGGAGCGCAGGGCTCCGGGATCGACCGGTCACGCGGCGCGAGGCCGGGTCACTTTCCGCTGGGCGCCGCACCGCTGCCCGTGGCCCCGTTCCCGGTGCTGTTGCTGCCGGCGGGCGAGCCGGAGGTCGAGGTGTTGCCGTTGGGCGTGCTCTGGGCGGCCGCCATCCCGGCGCTGCCCGCGACGATGGCGAGGGCGAGAAGCGTGGTCTGGAGGGTACGGCTGGTCATGAAACGCTCACATCCCGAAGGACCGGCCAGGGCCGGCATGACCTAGACAACGGGGACGGCGCCGAGGCTGTTCCCGGGCGCCCCCGCCTCCGGCCCCGGGCTCAGACCCGCAGGGCGGCGGCGCTGGCCGGCTCGTGGAGCGGGCAGCCGTTGTGCGCGGCCCGGAACCCCGACGAGGCCGGGTAGACTGCCCGCCGCGCCCGCATGATCGAGCCGAGCGGCCGATGCGCCATCAGGCCGTGCCACGGGCTGAAGGCGAGGCCGTCGTCCAGGGCCGCGACCTTGGCCTCGCTCCAGGCCGCCTGGCGCGGCACCGTGATCCGCGCCACGGTTCGGTAGGGGCTCTCGGCCTCCGGCCACGGCACCGAGGCATCCTCCACCGGCATCGTCGCGGGGTCGGTCATGAGCTGCGCCCGCACCTCCCAGACGCCGTCATGGGCGGCGAAATAGGCGTCCACCGCCTCGCGCAGGCCGTTCGGCTTGCCGTTGACGTCGAGCGGCGCATGGGTGAGCGCGGTCAGCTCCGGGGAGACGGGCGCCACCGAGACTTTGGCGACGTAATCGCCCCAGCGCAGCGGCACCTGGCTGTAGAAGGTCTCGCCGAGGATGTGGGTCTCGGGGTGGCCGCCCAGCGCGATCACCGTCGGGCTCTGGGTCCCCAGCCCCTCCAGCACCGTCTCGACGCCGCGCAGCAGGGCCGAGAGCCCCTTCTTGAACACCTGCGGGGTGTCGGTGGTGGCGGCCAGGAGCTTGAGGCTCTTCAGGAAGGCAGCGCCGTCCCTGGCCGTGAAGGCCGGAGCGTTGGCCATCACGAAATCCTGCGTCGTGCCCTCCGATCCGGGCAGGCGCTCGCCGGCCACGCCCAGGACCTTGAGGGCGAGGCCCCGCGGGGTCGAGACGCTGTCGTCGAGGATGTCGCCCGGATTGGTCGAGAGCCGCAGGACCACATCGTGGGTCCCCGGCGTCGCGAAGGCGCCCTGGGCAAGGGGGGCGGGCAGGTCGGGCAGCACGTCGAGCCGGCCCAGGAGCAAGCCGTGCGCCTTGGCGTGCACGCCGCGCACCGCGTGGCCGTAATCCTTCAGCGTCGTGCCCTGGATCTTGGCGAATTGCGCAATCATGCCGGCGTGGATCGCGTCCTCGTCGGGCTGCGGCGTCTCCAGGTCGGGGGTGTAGCGGGTGAACGAGGCCATAGGTCGGGTTGCTCCGAGCGGGTATCGCGCGTTGGAGCCTCAACCGGTGTGTTTCCGCGCCGTTCCGGCCATATCCAACGACAAACGCCCCGGGCGCGGAAGCACCCGGAGCGTTTGCAGGCTCAGTCGCCGCCCGGCCCGATCGGCCGGGCGGCGTTGGTCTTAGTACGAGCCGAACTTGTAGTTCAGGCCGGCGCGGACCACGGCGAACTCGTCGTCGCGACGGCCGATGGCGCTGTAGAAGGCCGGGACGTTGTTGGCGGCGTTGATCACGAACGCACCCTGGTTGCGGGTGTTGCGGTCGAGGTTGACGTACAGGCCTTCGACCTTGAGCGTCACGGCCGACGAGCGGAAGAAGTTCAGGAACGAGTCGACCGGCAGGGCGTATTCCATGCCGCCGCCGACGGTCCAGCCGGTGCGGAAGCTGTCGTTGCCGGCAAAGCCGCCGAACGAACGGTCGGCGCTGCCCGAGCCGTAGGCGAAGCCGCCGGTGCCGTACACCAGGACCCGGTCGAAGGCGTAGCCGAGACGACCGCGGACGGTGCCGAAGAAGTCGAGGCTCGACAGGCCGCGCGGGTCGGTCACGTAGAAGCCCGGACGCAGCGCGCCGCCGGTCACGAAGGCGTTGTTCCGGCCACGGCCGAAGTCGAGGTACTGGGCGTCGGCCTCGACGCCGATGACCACGCCCGAACCTGGGGTGAACTGGTAGTTGTAGCCGACCTGGCCACCGCCGGAGAAGCCTTCCTGGTTCCGCTGGCTGAAGTTCGCCGTGGCGACGCCGGTGGCGTACGCGGCCGGGATGCCGAAGCTGGAAGCGCTGTTGCTGCTGGCGTCGAAGGCGTAGCCGGCGTTGATACCGAAGTAGGCGCCGGTCCAGGTGAACACGGGCACCGGGGTGAAGATCGGCGGCGGGGCGGCGCGACGCGGCAGGTCGGCGGCCGAGGCGGCGGCGGTCAGGGCAGTAAAGGCGGCCAACGAGGCCAGAAGCGTCTTCATAACTGGTCTTTCCCCAGCGAATGTTCCTATCCACTGAGGAATTACCCGGTTTTCCACACTCAAGCTGTATCGCCACGGCCACAGGTGCCGCGGAAGGGAATTTTGGCGCCATCGGGCCGCCGACCTGAACCATCCTGCCACCGGCCCGTTGGCGCCGGACGCCCTCGGAAACGACGGCGCGTCGCCCCACGCGGAGGCCCCATGACCAAGCTGTTCATCGCCCAGATCCGCGACGCGGACGGGGACAAGCCGCTCGTGACGGTGCGGGCGGAGGCCGAGGGCGAGGCACGCCTGTTCCTGGCGGCGGCCTACCCGGAGGCGGAGATCGCCGGCCTCACCGAGCCCAGCGACTGGACCAGCGACGCCGATACCGGCTCCCGGGCCGGCGACATCCGCGAGCATCCCGGCACCGCCTGGCAGACGCCCTCCAGCCTGGCGGATTGACTCGCATTCGAGTGATTCCCTTCACCGGCCGTCAGCCCGCCTCAGTGAGGCTGGCGCCGTGATGTCCGGCGATCCCACACCCCGGCTGCTCGCGGCCGCTTCCGCCCTCACGGGCGCCGCCGCCCTGATGGTCCGGTCGGAACCGTCATGGGCGGGCGTGCTGGTCGGCTTGTCGTGCCTGGCGCTCTGGGCCGTCGGCACCCTGGCGTCGAGAGCCGGCAAGCCGCTCGCCCTGACCAAGCCCGCCCGACCGGTGGGGCTGGAGGCGGTGATCGTCGAGAGGCCACGGCCGCCGCTGCTTCTGCCGCCCCCTCGGGCGGCAGAAGCAGCGGCGGCGAATCTTCACCCGACGGATTTGGGGAAGGTACCGACGCGTCGCCAAACCCGCGGCTAGGGATCGCGGCCCGGCTTCGTGCGGCGCCATCAACGCGAGCTTCTGCCGCAGCACCGAGGCCCGACGATCCGCGTTGCCCGCAGCCAAACACGGAGACAGGCATGGCCGACACGGCTGACGTGACCACCTACACCATCAAGCAGGCCCTTGCCGCCCAGGTCGGGGACCATATCGAGATCGCGGTCGAGGCCGAGGACGGCACCAAGCTGAAGCTGAAGGCCACCGCCGACCAGCTCGACGCCCTGGTGGGAGACCTGGAGACCATCCTGGACGCGGACGATTCGGACGGCGAATCCGCCTGACCCGCCCCTCGGGGCCGCCGGCCTTTCGGCGGCCCACCCGGGGATCCGGGCTTACCGCTTCGCCTCGAGGGCGGGCACCTCGATCAACGGGATCAGCGGCTCCAGGTCGATCATCGGGCCGCCGAGATCGAAATAGTCGTTCTCGCAGGCCAGCTCCTCGTCCTCGTCCCGCCGCCCGAACGGCAGGATGGACGACAGCATTCCGAGGCACAACGCACCGGCGATGAGGGCAACCAGAATAGCGACGCTCATGGCGGAACACTCGGACGCGGCGGACGCGTAGAATCAGGCGCCGTCGAGATTAAGACGAAGTTCCTTTGCCGTGCAATGCGAAAGGCGAGCCGGTCACGATTGGGCCGGGACCTTGTCCTGCTGGTGCTCGACTTCATCGCGCACGCCGTGACCGGCCATCAGGATCTCGGTCATGAATGCCCCGATCGCCGCGACGGTGCAGACCAGCGCCGCGCCGAAGCAGGCGAACAGGATCGAGGCGGTCGCCGCGTCGCGCATCGCTCCGACGAACAGCGTCAGCACCGCCATCCCGATCAGGCAAGCGCCGAGCGAGGCCAGGACCACGGCGACATCGAGCACGAAGGAGCGCCGCCGCAGGAAGGTCAGCCTGCGGGACAGGCGCGCGGCCTCCGTATCGGTCGCCTTGGCGATCTGTCCCGAGAGGGCATCGACCTTGTCGGAGATCCGGCCGAGGCGGGTGGAGAATACGTTCAGCAGGGTCGCGAGGGCCGACAGGAGGAAGGCCGGCGCCAGGGCGACCTGGATGATGTGGGCGATGCTGTCGGGCTCGGTGGAGCTCAAGGAGAAGCCGAACATGGGCGCGCTAGGCTCGCGGACGCGGCGCGACCGCCCGGTCTCTGGCACCGCCCCGCGCGGCGGCGGATGATCTCGGGTTCACCATGCCGGGAGCGTCACCACAGGATGGCGTCCGAGCGCAACCCACGGATCACGCCGCGGGGCCGGGGCATGCCCGGGCCACGGAGACCGTTCGCGGGATGGCGGTTATATAACGAGGGTTTACAGCCCCTACACAGGCGGCGGGGGTCGTTAATTAATCTTAACAGCCATCAATAGTCCCGGACGGGCTTGCGAGGCGCCGGCCACTCGGATCTAAGTGAGGGCGAAGCTTCCTGGTTGGTCCTGGGAATGTTCTCGAGCAAACTAGAGCCCCGTCTGCCTCGTGCGGCGGGGTTTTTTGCTGCTGGAAACGTCGAGATACAAATCTCCGGTCTCAAAGGGGCATTCTTGGGCGCGGGATGTGCTCAATCGCACGGACCCAACCACCGGCCCGGGACCCTGGAAGCGCTGTTGCACCGCTGCACTATCGCGTTTCCCCGACCTGCCGTCTCTGTTGCCGGGCACACATCCCGCTGAACGGGAGACAGAGGACCCGATGATCAAGAAGCTTCTTCTCGCGAGCGCCGCCACGGCCCTCCTGACCGGCGCCGCCTCGGCCGCCGACCTGCCGCGTCGCGCCGCCCCGCCGCCGATCTTCACCCCGGTGCCCGTGTTCACCTGGACCGGCGCCTACTTCGGTATCAACGCCGGCTACGCGTTCGACGCCAGCAGCCGCTCCAACAACTCTACCTTCGTCGTGCCGGGCGGTGTCGGCCTGACCAGCGGGC
>NZ_VRVG01000117.1:0-17791 GCF_008040085.1 Methylobacterium sp. WL7
CCCTCGGCCACGGCCGCCACGACACGCTCGCGCAGATCGACAGACAACGGTGAAGGCATCGAGGGCTCCTTCACCACTCAACGCTGCAAACGGCTAACCCGTCGCAACGCGGCCGGGCACGGCTCTAAACTGACGCGGCCAGGGCCGTTCACGAATCCCAGGATCCGGGTCTATCGTGTCCGCCATGACCGCTCCGATCGATCCGCGCCCGTCCCCGCAGCACCCGGACGACGATCCCTATCTTTGGCTGGAGGCGATCGACGGGCCGGAAGCGGTGGCATGGGTCGAGGCGCGCAACACCGAGACCCTCGCCCGCTACGGCGATGCCGTCTTCGACCGCGACCGCGACATCGCCCGCGTGATTCTCGATCGGCCGGATCGGATTCCGCTGGTCTCGCGCCGGGGCGGGAGGCTCTATAATTTCTGGAAAGATGCGGAGCATCCGCGCGGCCTGTGGCGGCGCACCGACGAAACGAGCTTCCGGACAGAAACGCCGGACTGGGACATCCTGCTCGACCTCGACGCCCTGGCCGTCGCGGAGGGCGAGGATTGGGTCTGGGCCGGATCGTCGATCCTGAAGGATGGCCATGACCGGGCCCTGCTCTCCCTCAGCCGGGGCGGCGGCGATGCCAAGGTCGTGCGCGAGTTCGACCTGACCGCCCGCCGCTTCGTGGCCGACGGCTTCGTCCTACCCGAGGCGAAGGGCGGCGCGGCCTGGCTCGATCGCGATACGCTCCTGGTGTCGAGCGCCTACGGCGACGGCATGGCCACGCGGGCGGGTTACCCGCGCACCATTCGGATATTGTCTCGCGGCTCGGATCCGCAGGCCGCCGCGGTGCTGTTCGACGTGCCCGAGACCAGCATGGCCGCATGGGCCTCGGTGGATCGGGAGACGGGCGTCGAGCGGCTCGTCTTCATCGAGCAGGTCAGCTTCTTCGACACCAAGATCCTCCTCGGCGACCGGAGCGGCCCAAACACAGAACTCGACGTGCCCTCGGACGCCGACGTGCAGGTCGACCGGGATTACCTCGTCGTGCGACCGCGCCGGCCCTGGTCCGTCGGCGGCGTGGAGCATGCGACCGACACCGTGCTGGCGCTGCCGCTGTCCGGCTTCCTGGCCGGGCGCCGCGACTTCGCGGTGTTGTGGCAACCGGACGAGCGCCGGGCGCTCCAGGACGTGTTCTGGTCGGCCGGGCGCCTGTTCGTGCACGCGCTCGATGATCTGCGCCCGACCTACACAGTGTGCACGCCGGGGGAGGGGGCCTGGGCGACACGGCCGCTGGAGGGGCTTCCGATGCTCGGCAGCGTCAACGTCTGGCCCCTCGACGGCGATACCGAGGAGGCGGACGGCACGCTGCTGGCGCTGGTGCACGACCCCGTGACGCCCGCGACGCTTCTCAGCATTGCGCCGGATCTCGGAGCACCCGCGGTCTTGCGCGCAACGCCGCCGGCCTTCGACGCACGTGGATTGCGCGTGACCCGGCACGAGGCGATCTCGGCCGACGGAACGCGCGTTCCCTATGTCCAGACCGGTCCGGAGGGGCTGACGGGCGAGGCCCCGGTGCACATGACCGCCTATGGCGGCTTTCGGATCCCGCTTCTGCCGAGCTACGCGCCGGTTCTCGGGAAGCTCTGGCTGGAGCGGGGCGGTACGAACGTCGTCGCCAACATCCGCGGCGGCGGCGAATTCGGCACGCGCTGGCACGATGCCGGCCGCCGCGAAGGCAAGGCCCGGGCGCATGACGACTTCGCAGCGGTCGCGGCCGACCTCGTCGCGCGCGGCGTGACCCGGCCGGGCCGGATCGCCGCGGAGGGCGGATCGAACGGCGGCCTGCTTATCGCCAACATGCTGACCCGCTATCCGGAGCGGTTCGGGGCCCTGTTCTGTACGATCCCGCTGATCGACATGCGCCGCTACACCAAGCTCCTGGCCGGGGCGAGCTGGATCGCCGAATACGGCGATCCGGACGACCCGCAGGACTGGGCGTTCCTCGGCGCCATCTCGGCGTATCATGCGGCCGAGGTGGGGCGGCCCTATCCGCCGATCCTGCTGGCCACCAGCCGCCGCGACGACCGGGTGCATCCCGGCCACGCGCGGAAGATGGCCCGCAAGCTCAACGCCCTGGGCTACGACGCGGCCTTCTACGAGCCCGCCTCGGGCGGACACGGCTACGGCAAGGACAACGCCGAGGCGGCGGCGTTCCTGGCGCTGGGCCTGACCTTCCTGCGCCGCTCGATCGGCTGGGATGTGCCGGAGGCCTGAAATTCCGATTTCAAAAGGTCTTCGACCTTCTACGGGTGCAGGGTGCAACCCTGCTGTCGGGCTTTGCCCGATGCATCAGGGGCGCCGCCCCCGAACCCCGCCAAAGGGCTAGGCCCTTTGGAAACCCGGTTTAGCCGCGCGGGAACTCTAACCCCATCTCGCGGTAGCGGGCCGGGTCGTCGGCCCAGTTCTCCCGGACCTTCACGTGCAGGAACAGGTGGACTTTCGTGTCCGCCGCCTCGGCGATTTCGATGCGGGCCGCCTGGCCGATCGCCTTGATGGTCTGGCCGCCCTTGCCCAGGACGATCGAGCGCTGGCTCTCGCGCTCGACGAAGATCGTCTGCTCGATCCGCACCGAGCCGTCCGGCCGGATCTGCCACTGGTCGGTCTCGACCGTGGAGCGGTAGGGCAATTCCTCGTGGAGCCGGTCGTAGATCTTCTCCCGAGTGATCTCGGCGGCGAGCATGCGCAGCGGCGCGTCCGAGACCTGATCCTCCGGGTAGAGCCACGGGCCGGACGGCATCCGGGCGGCAAGCGCCCGGCGCAGATCGCCGACGCCGTCGCCCTTGAGCGCCGAGATCATGAAGGTCTCCGCGAAGGGCGAAGCCGCATTGAGCTTGGCGGCGAGATCGAGCAGCCGCTCGCGCGGGATCAGGTCGATCTTGTTGAGGATCAGCATCTTCTCGCGCTTCACCCCGCCCAGCCGGCTCAGGATCGCCTCGACCTCGTCGTCCAGGCCCTTGCGGGCATCGACCAGTAGGCACACCGCATCCGCGTCGGCGGCGCCGCTCCAGGCCGAATGCACCATCGCCCGGTCGAGCCGACGCTTCGGCGCGAAGATGCCGGGGGTGTCGACCAGGATGACCTGGGCCGATCCCTCGATCAGGATGCCGCGCACCAGCGCCCGGGTCGTCTGCACCTTGCGCGAGACGATCGAGACCTTCGTGCCGACCAGGTTGTTGAGGAGCGTCGACTTGCCGGCATTCGGCACGCCGATGAGCGCGACGAAGCCCGCCCGGGCGTCGGCGGGCGTGCCCGGGAGCGTCGAGGGGGCCTTCGGTGCCGGGCCCTCGGCGGGGCCGTCATCCTGTGCATCATCCTGCGCGTCGTCGTGATCGTGTTCGGTCATGCTGTCTCCGTCGGCCCCGTCTCCGGGGCGGTGCCGATTCCCTCGCGCTCCATCAGCGCGCGGGCGGCCTCCTGCTCGGCGACACGCTTCGAGGTGCCCTCGCCATGGCCCGGCTCAAGCCCCTCGACCTGTACGGCAATGCGGAACCTGGGTGCATGATCCGGGCCGGTGCGCTCGACCACCGCATAAACGGGGATCGGCAGGCTTCGGCCCATGGCCCATTCCTGCAACGCGGATTTCGCGTCGCGGCCGCGATGGGCCGACAGGGGTTCGGTCGGGTGGAAATGCGCCTCGACGATCAGACGCGCCGCGTCGAAGCCGGCATCGAGGTAGACCGCCCCTAGGATCGCCTCGCAGACGTCGGCCAGGATCGTCTGGTTGCGCCGGCCGCCACCCATCACCTCGCCCTGGCCGAGGATCAGGTGCGGGCCGACCTCCCAGGCGGCCGCCACCGCCGCGCAGGTCTCCCGGCGCACGAGGCCGGCGAGGCGGCGCGACAGGTCACCCTCGTCGGCGTCCGGAAAGGCCGCATAGAGCCGGTCCGCCACCGCGAGCCCGAGGACGCGGTCGCCGAGGAATTCCAGGCGCTGGTAGCTGCCGCCGCGTCCGGTGGCCTTGCTGGTATGGGTCAGCGCCCGGGTCAGCAGGGTCTGATCGGCGAAGCTGTGGCCGATCCGCTCCTCCAGGACGCCGAGCGGCGGCCTGGGCTTGTGGGAACGCCGCGCCCGGGAAGACGGTCGGGCCTGTCCAGCCTCGTCCAAGTCCGGGCCGTTCAATGGATGGTCGAGAACAGGCGCGACCAGCGCACGTGGGCCGGCCAGTTCCAGAGCTGCCAAGCCGGGGTGCCCTCGTCGATCGAGAAGAAGATCATCTCGGCGCGTCCGACCAGGTTGGCGAAGGGCACGTAGCCGACGCTGGCGAGGTCGCGCGAATCGGTGGAGTTGTCGCGGTTGTCGCCCATCATGAAGAAGTGACCGCTCGGCACGGTGTAGAGTTCGGTCTTGTCCCAGAACCCGTTGTCGCCGTCCCGCTCGATCACCCGGTGTACGACGCCGTTCGGCAGCGTCTCGAGGTATTGGGGAACCTTGGTCGCCTGGCCGTAGGGATCGGTCGTCTCGTAATCGGCGATCCGCTCGCGCTTGACCGCCTTGCCGTTGATATTGAGCACGCCGTCGATCATCTGAATCTTGTCGCCCGGCAGGCCGATCACGCGCTTGATGTAGTCGGTGGCGTTGTCCTTGGGCAGCTTGAACACCGCGATGTCGCCGCGCTTCGGCTCGGCCGCCCAGACGCGCCCATCGGCCTGGATCGGAATGTATTCCGACAGCGGAAGCGAGTACTTCGAGTATCCGTAGGAGTACTTTGAGACGAACAGGTAATCACCGATCAGCAGCGTCGGCACCAGCGAGCCCGACGGGATGTTGAACGGCTGGAACAGCAGCGTGCGCACCACGAGGGCGATCAGCAGCGCCTGGACGCCGACCTTCAGCGTCTCGCGGATGCTGGCCCAGGTGCCGGTCTCGACCGGTTTCGTCAGTGGCTTGCCGTCGTGATCCACGCGTGCGCGTTCCATCTTCAGACTCAGATTCCGTCGCCGGAGCACGCCCCGGCTCTTCCGTTCTCGTACGATGGTCCCGGAAACTCGGCTTCCGCCATCCCGCATCATACGCCAGCCGCCAGCAGGGCACGGCCCCGCCGCTCGCGGCTGATCTGCGGTTGTCCCGAGGAATGCGCCGCAATCGTGTCCGCTGCGTGCGGCGGTCTAGACCAAGCGCGAGCCCCCCGCAACGCGCGAGGGCGGCGCGCTAATCCGCCGACCCGGGTCTCACCCGCGCGGCACGGTCGGCAGCGCCTCGATGATCACGAAGGCTTGAGCCATCGGCGGGTCGTCCGTCAGGCTGACGTGCAGGCGGCCCTCATGCCCCGCGGGCAGCAACTCGGCGAGACGCGCGGCGGCGCCGCCGGAGAGCCGCAGGGTCGGCTGGCCGGAGGGCAGGTTCACCACCTCCATGTCGCGCCAGAACACCCCGGCACTGAGACCGGTCCCGAGGGCCTTGGCACAAGCCTCCTTGGCGGCGAATCGCCTGGCATAGCCGGGCGCCCGCGCGGCGCGGCGATCGCAGCGCGCCCGCTCGCCGTCCGTGAAAACCCGGTGTGTGAAGCGGTCGCCGTGCCGCTCCAGCGTCCGGGCGATCCGGTCGATGTCGCAGAGATCCGAGCCGATGCCGATGATCATGGGCGCCGCGCGCGGTCCATGGCGGCCCGCATGTCGCGCACTGCCTGGGCAAGGCCCACGAAGATCGCGTCGGCGATGAGTGCGTGGCCGATATTCAACTCGCGGATCTGCGGCAGCGCCGCTACCGGGCCGACGCTGTCGACCGTGAGCCCGTGGCCGGCATGGATCTCCAGGCCGAGGCCGGCGCCGTGCTGGGCCGCCCTTGTGATCCGGGCCAGCTCGTGGGCGATGCGCCCATCGTCCCCCGCCACGGCGGCCTCGCAGTAGCTGCCGGTGTGCAGTTCGACCACCGGAGCCCCGAGCGCGGCGGCCGCCTCCATGATCGCCGGTTCGGGCTCGACGAACAGCGACACCCGAATGCCGGCCTCGGCGAGGGCGGTGATGCGGGGGGCGAGGTGAGCGCGGCCGCCGACGATGTCGAGGCCGCCCTCGGTCGTGCGCTCCGCACGCTTCTCGGGCACCAGACAGGCGGCGTGGGGCCGGGTCGCCAGGGCGATCGCCACCATCTCGTCGGTCGCGGCCATCTCGAAGTTCAGCGGCACCGTGAGGTCGCGCTTCAGCGCGGCGATGTCGGCGTCGCGGATGTGGCGGCGGTCCTCGCGTAGATGCGCAGTGATCCCGTCCGCCCCGGCCTCGACCGCCAGCAGGGCGGCCCGAACGGGATCGGGATAATGCTCGCCGCGTGCATTGCGCACGGTGGCGACGTGATCGATGTTGACGCCGAGGCGCAGCTTTTCGAAGGTCGTGTTTTCGGGCGTCATGGGCTCATCGGTCCCGGGGCCGGCCCGCTCCGGCAGGCGCCCTCGAACGGTCGATATGCTGGCGGCGCGCCCTGTCGGCAAGACGGGCCGGCGCCCCGGCCGAGCGGACGCGTCCGGACCTGCCGGCCTTGCCAGTGCGGGAAAAAACCATTATCCGCCGGCCCTCGCGTTCGCTCCGGCCGGGGGCTGAACGGACGGTGCCGCTCGCGGCATAGGGTCCTGAACGACCCGTCGTCCGGTGTCTCCGCCTTCGATCAACCGCTCGGGCCTGAAAATCGGCTCGAAGGGCTTGGCGCCGAGCGTCTCGCGAAATGAACCGGCCCGAACCAGCCGCTCCCGAGCGGCCGGGCTCCTTTTAACACTGAAAGGCCCGATAATGCCTCTCTACGAGCACGTGCTCTTGGCCCGGCAGGACGTGACGTCCCAGCAGGTCGAGACGATGATCGACACCTACAAGGGTGTGATCGAGCAGAACGGCGGCCGCCTCGAGAAGATCGAGATGTGGGGCGTGAAGTCCCTGGCCTACCGCATCAAGAAGAACCGCAAGGCGCATTTCGCGCTCCTCAACATCGACGCCCCCCCGGCCGCCATCGCCGAGATGGAGCGCCAGATGCAGATCTCCGAAGATGTGCTGCGCTTCATGACCGTCCGGGTCGAGGATCTCGATTCCGAGCCGTCGGCGATGATGCAGAAGCGTGACCGCGACGACCGCAAGGATCGCGAGCGCGGCCGGCGTCGCGACGATGACGGCTTCGGTGGCGGCGGTGGTGGCGGCTTCGGCGGTGGCGACCGTCCGGACCGTGGCGATCGCGGTGGCGATCGTCCCGAGCGTACCTTTGGCGGGGAGGCCTAAGCCATGGCATTTGGTGCTGGTGCAGGTGCAGGGGGCGGACGCCGTCCCTTCTTCCGTCGTCGCAAGACCTGCCCGTTCTCCGGCGCGAACGCGCCGAAGATCGACTACAAGGACGTCAAGCTGCTGTCCCGATACGTGTCGGAGCGCGGTAAGATCGTTCCGTCGCGCATTACCGCGGTGTCGGCCAAGAAGCAGCGCGAACTCGCCCAGGCGATCAAGCGCGCTCGCTTCCTCGGCCTGCTGCCCTACGTGATCAAGTAGACCGATTCGACCGTCCGGCCCGGGCTCGACCCGGGCCGGTCCTCACAGAGCGATCTGGCATCGCTCGATCGTTGGGGCGCAGCGTCGCCTCTAACCCTGCCGTGACGGCAGCGGGACAGCGGAATCCATGGCACAGCATATCGGCATCGGTATCGGCGCGGGCCTCGTCTCCGCACTCCTGTTCGGGGTGCTGCTGAAGGCGACCCCGCTGGCGATCGTGCTCTACCTCGTGGCGCCGCTGCCGATCCTGATCGTCGGTTTGGGCTGGAGCCATAAGGCCGCCCTGGCGGCTGCCGCCGCCGGCAGTCTGGCGCTGGCCCTGGTGATCGCGCCCTTCATGGGCCTCGCCTACGCGGCCTACATCGCCCTGCCGGCCTGGTGGCTCGCCTACCTGACCCTGCTCGGTCGCGACACGCCGTCGGGCCTCGAATGGTACCCGACCGGCCGCCTCCTCGGCTGGACTGCCGCCACGGCGGCGCTCGCGTTCATCGCCATAGCAGTCCTGTCCTCGCCGAACCACGCGGCTTTCGACGCGCAATTGCGCGGGCTCGCTCGCTCGCTGGTCCAGGTCCGCGATCCCGCTGCCCGCCTGACGGCGGACCGTCGTGCCGGCGCACCCCAGTCCGAGGCGACGGAATCCGGTTCGGACCCTGCGCCGGACACGGAGCAAGCACCCAAGGCCGGCGCCGACGAGGCCGAGGTGACCCGGACCGAGGTCGCAGACGCGCTTGCGCGCGTGGTCCCGGCTTTCGCGGCCAACGGTCTGGCTTTGCTCCTGACCTTCTATCTCTGGGCTTCGGCCAAAATCGTGAACATCTCCGGCCGGCTGCCGCGGCCCTGGCCGGATCTGCCGGCGACCGCCATGCCGCGCACCACCTTGGTGACCCTGGCCGCGGCCGTGCTGATGTGCTTCGCCCCCGGCTACGTCGGCGTGTTCGGCGTGGCGCTCGTGGGGGCGTTCAGCGCGTCTTTCGCGCTCCAGGGGCTCGCGGCGTTCCACGACCGCTCGCGCGGCCGGCCCGGACGCGGGCTGATGCTGTTCGGCATGTACCTCATCCTGTTCGTGACCCAGGGCGTGGCCCTGGTGGCACTCACCCTGTTCGGCCTAGCCGACACCGCCCTCGATCGCCGACGTCCCAAGGACAACCCGGCGCCGTGAGTCCCCGGTCCCCGAGGCCGACCAACTGAAGGAGAAAGACGATGGAAGTGATCCTGCTCGAGCGCGTGGCCAAGCTTGGCCAGATGGGCGAGACCGTGAACGTTCGCCCGGGCTTCGCCCGTAACTTCCTGCTCGCCCGCGGCAAGGCGCTGCGCGCGACGGAATCCAACAAGAAGCACTTCGAGTCGCAGCGCGCCCAGCTCGAGGCCCGCAACCTCGACCGCAAGAAGGACGCCGAGGCCGTCGCCGAGAAGCTGAACGGCCAGAGCTTCATCCTGATCCGCCAGTCGGGCGAGACCGGTGTGCTCTACGGCTCCGTCTCCACCCGCGACCTCGCCGAGGTTGTGGCCAAGGACGGCTTCACGGTCGATCGCGGCCAGTTCGTCCTCAACCAGCCGATCAAGACCCTCGGCTTGCACAACGTCCCTGTGGTCCTGCACCCCGAGGTGGAAGTCCAGGTCACCGTGAACGTCGCCCGCAGCCCCGAGGAGGCCGAGCGTCAGGCCCGTGGCGAGTCGGTCACCGAGCGCGAGGCGTTCAACCTCGACGACCTCGGCCTGGAGGTCGGCGCGGCGCTGGCCGATGCCGGCGAGGGTGCCGACGACCGCGGCTGATTCCCTCGGGACGACCGGTTTGCGCCGCTCCGCAAGGGCCGTCCGGCCTGCTCTGAGCGGCGCAAGCCGCATCCCTGTATACCGGTGAAGACTGGGGATTCGTCCCTCCACGACTTGACACGTTCCAGTTTTGTTCCAGCATGGACGCCCGCCCCTCGCGAGAGTCGGCGGGCGTCCGTTCGTCCGGGCCGGGGCCGGACGAACCGGCCGTCGGCTAGGCTTCAGTAACCATACTGAGGCCAAGGTCGCGCGGTGTGATCCTGGTGCGCCCGCCGCGGCGCCTGAATTCGGAGTCGTCCGCCGATGGCCCTGCCCAATGCGCTCACGGCCAAGCTGGAAGCGGTCCAGGCCGAGTATCGCGTCGCCCCGCACAACATTGATGCGGAGCAGGCGCTGCTCGGCGCCATCCTGGTGAATAACGACGCCTACTACCGGGTGTCGGACTTCCTGCTGGCCGAGCACTTCATGGAGGATGCGCACCAGCAGATTTTTTCCGTGGCGGCGTCCCTGATCCGCGCCGGCAAGCTCGCCACGCCCATCACCATGAAGACCTACCTCGGTGACGCCGATTTCGGCGGCCAGACGGTGATGCAGTACCTCGCCAGGCTCGCCGCAGACGCCACCACGGTGATCAACGCCGGCGCCTACGGCCGGACGATCTACGACCTCGCCATCCGCCGCCGCCTGATCACCATCGGCGAGGATCTGGTGAACGGCGCCTACGAGGCTCCGGTCGAGCAGGCGCCCCGCGACCAGATCGAGGAGACCGAGCGGCGCCTCTACGAGCTCGCGGAGGCCGGAAAGTACGACGGCGGCTTCCAGAAGTTCTCCGACGCGCTGACCGCCGCGGTCGACATGGCCGCCAAGGCCTACCAGCGCGACGGCAAGCTCTCGGGCATCGCCACCGGCTTGTCCGACCTCGACGCCAAGATGGGCGGTCTGCAATCCTCCGACTTGATCATCCTCGCCGGCCGCCCGGCCATGGGCAAGACCTCGCTGGTGACCAACATCGCCTTCAACATCGCCAAGGCGTATCGCGGCGAGAAGCAGGCGGACGGCACGATGCAGACCGTCAACGGCGGGATCGTTGGGTTCTTCTCCCTCGAAATGTCGGCCGAGCAGCTCGCCACCCGCATCATCGCCGAGCAATCGGGGGTGCCGTCCTACAAGATCCGCCGCGGCGACATCCGGCCGGAGGATTTCTACAAGATCACCGACGCCGCCCGGGATATGCAGACGATCCCGTTCTACATCGATCAGACCGGCGGCATCTCGATCGCCCAGCTCGCCGCACGTGCCCGGCGCCTGAAGCGCCAAAAGGGCCTGGATCTGCTGATCGTCGACTACCTGCAGCTGCTTTCCGGCTCCGGCAAGCGCAGCGATAACCGCGTGCAGGAAATGACCGAGATCACCACCGGCATGAAGGCGCTGGCCAAGGAGCTGGCGGTGCCGATCATCGGTCTGTCGCAGCTCTCGCGTCAGGTCGAGAACCGCGACGACAAGCGCCCCCAGCTCTCGGACCTACGCGAATCGGGCTCGATCGAGCAGGACGCCGACGTGGTGATGTTCGTGTTCCGCGAGGAATACTACGTCAACAACAAGAAGCCGCGGGAGGGCACGGAGGAGTTCTTCGCCTGGGAGGCGGAGATGAACCGCGTTCACGGGAAGGCCGAGGTGATCCTGGGCAAGCAGCGCCACGGCCCGACCGGGACGGTTGAGCTGCAGTTCGACGCCAACATCACCCGGTTCTCGAACCTCGCCCAGAGCGAGCGGCTGCCCGAGCAGATGTGATAGCGAGCCGTGCCGAAAGGCGGCCTCCGGCTTTCGGGAAAAGATCATGCGAATCAAAAGGCTACCGCATCTTGTGGGTTTCGACACCCGGCATGATGCGGTAGTGTGGCGATGCCCACGTGAACGGGCGACTGCGAGGAGGCGGTCGTGACAGCTTCGAATCGGGCGCCGCAGAAGCTGAAGGCGACGCGGTACGAGGACGATGTCCATGCTTGGGCTCAGGAGCAGGTGCATCTCCTTCAGGCGGGCGCGTGGGCGCGCCTCGACATCGAGCATATTGCGGACGAGATTGCTGACGTGGGCCGCAGCGAACGCCACGCGCTGACGAGCGCCCTCTGTGTGATCCTGCTTAACCTGCTGAAATGGGATCATCAGCCCACCCGGCGGAGCCGCAGCTGGGTGACGTCGATCCGGACACAGCGCAGCATCGTGGCGGAGCGTCTCGAAGACAGCCCGAGCCTTAAGTCGCAGATCCAGGCGCTCATCGATCGGGCCTATCATCGCGCGCGGATCGAGGCGGCAGGGGAGACTGGGCTCGATGAGGGCGCGTTCCCGCCGGTCTGCCCCTACGACTTTACCGCGATTATGACCCGGCCGATTCCCTGGCCGCCGAACGACGGCGACGCCCGATCGACGTGTCGGTAGGATCGCCTTCGGCGGTCTGCGGTCGCCGCGAACCATCGCCGGATCCGGCCGTTGAGCGGAAGACGAATGTGCCGCCGCCGCAGGATCGACGATGACCGAGCCGACCCCTCCAAAGATGCCGTACTGGCACGTCTATACCGACGCGGAGGGGGTGAGCCGCCAGGAGCTCTTTTCGATCGCGCGGTTTAAATTCGAAGGGATCAACCCCGAAACCGCACCGCAGTGGAACGACAAGATGGACCCGGCGCCGTCGGTGGTGACCTTTACGATCCTGCCGGTCGGCTGGGTCGGCGAGTGGCACGAGAACCCGCGTCCACAATGGATCGCGATCCTGTCCGGCCGTTGGTTCGTGGAGACCATGGACGGCCACCGGGTCGAAATGGGTCCGGGCGAGCTGATGATGGGCGAGGATCAGAACACCAAGGCCCGCGATGGCAAGAAGGGCCACCTCTCGGGCACTGTCGGCGACGAGCCCTGCACCATGATCGTGACGGGGCTCCAAGTGGAGCCGACCGTCAACCAGCCCGGCCGCTTCAAGTAGGGCCCCGGCATGGACGGCATCGAGCTCACGCAGCCGCGCTTCAAGGCGTATGTTCTTCCGAATGCGCCGCTGGAAAAGCTCGCCGACGGCTTTCGCTGGACCGAAGGCCCGGTTTTCTTCGGCGATCGCAACGAACTGCTGTTCTCAGATCTCCCCAACAACCGGGTGATGCGCTGGACGGATCAGGGCGGCCTAAGTGTCTATCGCGAGGGGGGCGACTTCGAGAACGGCCACACGCGGGATCGCCAGGGGCGGCTCCTGTCCTGCTCGCATCGCGGCCGGCGCATCCACCGGACCGAACTCGACGGCCGCATCACCGGCCTAGTCGAGCACTATCAGGGGCGACGGCTGAACTCGCCCAACGACATCGTCTGCAAGTCCGACGGCACGATCTGGTTCTCAGATCCGCCCTACGGCATCCAGACCGATTATGAAGGCGGCAAGCAGGAATCCGAGCTGCCCGCATCTCTCTACCGGTTCGACCCCCGCGATGGGTCGCTGTGCGTGGTCGCCGACGACTTCCAGGGCCCGAACGGCCTGTGCTTCTCCCCTGACGAGCGCAGGCTCTACGTCGTCGAGACCGGGCTGCAATTCGCGCCGGACCCGATTCAGCACGTGCGCGTGTTCGATGTCGCCGAGGATGGAAGCCTGTCCGGCGGGGCGGTGTTCTGCAAGATCGCGCCAGGCAATGCCGACGGGATCCGCTGCGACGAGCATGGCAATGTGTGGTCGAGCGCCGGCGATGGCGTGCACTGCATCGACCCCGGCGGCGAGCTTCTCGGGAAGATCCTGGTGCCATCGACGGTGGCGAACCTAACCTTCGGCGGCCGCAACGACAGCCGCCTGTTCCTCTGCGCCTCGCACACGCTGTACGCGATCTACACCAATGTGCGCGGGGCGCGGCTGCTTTGAACGGCGTCAAAGCCATCGCGGGCTTCAGCCGCACCGTTGCGGACCTCGCCGTCACGGAGGCCTTTTATTGCGACGGTCTCGGCTTCGAGCGGGTCGCTCCGCCGGAACCGGTGCCGACTGCGCAGGCCGAGGCGATGGGGCTCACGGGGTTGCAGGCCCGGCAGTTGCACCTGCGGCTCGGCGGCCAAATGGTGACGTTCCTTACGGTGGAGCCACCCGGCGCGCCTTACCCGGTCGACCGCTCGGCAACCGATCCGTTCTTCCAGCACCTCGCGATCCCGGTGCGCGACATCGATGCCGCGATGGCGCAGATCGGCCGGGTCGATCCGACGCCGATCAGCCGGGGCGGCGCGCAGGTCCTGCCAGCGTCCTCGGGCGGCGTCACCGCGTACAAGTTCCGCGATCCGGACGGGCATCCCCTGGAACTGATCTTCTTCCCCGACGGGGAGCCGGCCGAGCGCTGGCGCGCCGCGCCGGGCCTGTTCCTCGGTATCGACCATTCGGCGATCACCGTCACCGATCTCGATCGGACGCTGTCGTTCCTCACCGGCCCCCTGGGCCTGCACGTCGCGCAGACCGGCTTGAACCGGGGGGCCGAACAGGCGCGGCTCGACGGCATCGATGATCCCGTAGTCGATGTTGTCGCGCTCAAGCCGCGCGCACCCGCACCGCACGTGGAACTGCTGCACTACCGGGCGCCGGCCAGCCCGAACCGGTCACGGAACGAGTTCAGCCCGGCCGATCGCGCCTCCACGCGATTTGTTTTTTCCGTGGCGGATATAGAGGGGCTGGTGGAGGCTCTCCGTGTCGCAGGGGTTGCGCGTCGTTCGTCCTTGGATGGCAAGGCTGCCTATTGCGTGGGACCGGATAACCATGGGTTCTTGTTCGTGACGGCTTGAACCCGCGGCTGGATGCTGCGTGTTGCGCACTTGACGCGTCGCCCCTCCGGCGTCCAATCCGGCCGCCCCGGAGGTCAGACCGATGCCGCTCCTCGCACTGCCCTTTCCGGCCATCGATCCTGTGGCGCTCGCGATCGGGCCGATCACGATCAAATGGTACGCGCTCGCCTACATCGCCGGCCTGATCGGCGGGTGGTACTACGCGCGCCGCCTCGTGATGGCCGACAGCCTGTGGGGGGTGGTCAAGCGCCCGCAGGTGGTCGACATCGACGATCTGGTCGTCTGGGTCGCGCTTGGCGTCGTGCTGGGTGGGCGGATCGGCTACGTGCTGTTCTACAACCTGCCGATGTACCTTGCCGACCCGATGGAGATCCTGGCGATCCGCAACGGCGGCATGTCGTTCCACGGCGGCTTCCTGGGCGCGATCCTGGCCTTCCTGCTGTTCGCCCGGGCCAAGAAGCTGAACGGTTACACCCTTCTCGACATCGGCGCCGTCGTCGTGCCGATCGGCCTGTTCTTCGGGCGGATCGCGAACTTCGTGAACGGCGAGCTGTGGGGCCGGGTCGCGCCGGACTTCGCTTATGCGATCGTGTTCCCCACCGGAGGGCCGCTGCCGCGCCATCCGAGCCAGCTCTACGAGGCGGCGACCGAAGGGCTGCTGTTGTTCATCGTCATGGCGTTGAGCGTCCGCCGGTTCGGCTTCCGCAAGCCCGGCTTGCTCGGCGGGATATTCGTGTTCGGCTACGCCCTGGCCCGCACGGTCTGCGAGTTCTTCCGCGAGCCGGACCGGCAACTCGGCTTCCTGTTCGGCGACCATCTCGGGCCTATGGGGGGTGGCGTGACCATGGGCATGCTGCTCTGCGTGCCGATGATGATCGTCGGCCTCACCTACATCGTTCTGGCGGCGACAGGCCGGACCCGTCCCCGTAACCCGGTCGCGGCGTCCGACCCGCGGGAGGCGGCGCGCGAGGCGCCCGCGAAGGCGTGACGCCGCTCGGAACCGAGATCGCGGCGCTGATCCGGCACGGCGGCCCGATCGGCGTCGACCGCTACATGGCCCTGTGCCTGGGGCATCCGGTCCACGGCTATTACCGAACCCGCGATCCGCTCGGGGTGCAGGGCGACTTCACGACGGCGCCCGAGATCAGCCAGATGTTCGGCGAACTGGTCGGCGCCTGGGTAGGCTACGTTCACGGGCGAATGGGGCGGCCGGATCCGCTCGTTCTGGTGGAACTCGGCCCCGGACGCGGCACGCTGATGGCCGACGCCCTGCGAGCCCTGCGGGTGGCGGCCCCGGGCGTGCGGGTGTCGCCGCACCTGGTCGAGACCAGTCCGGTCCTGCGCGAAGTGCAGGCTCGCGTCCTGGCCGGAACGGACGCGACCTGGCACGCAAGCTTGGAAACCCTGCCCGACGGCCCGGTGATCCTCGTCGCCAACGAGTTCTTCGACTGCCTGCCGGTCCGCCAGTTCGAGCGCCGGGCCACCGGCTGGCACGAGCGGCAGGTGGGGCTCGGGCCGCAGGGCGAGTTCGTGTTCGGGCTGGCACCAGAGCCGACGGCGGAGATCGAGGCGTCGGGGTCCGAGGGGGCTTTGCTGAGCGTCCCCGGTGCCGGGCTCGCGCTGATGCGGACGCTGACCCGAAGACTGCGCGCGTCCGGAGGCACACTGCTGGCGATCGATTACGGCCATGTCCGGCCGGGCTTCGGCGATACCCTCCAGGCTCTGGCGGGGCATCGCTTCGCCGACCCGCTCGCGGCGCCGGGCGAGGCGGATCTGACGCATCACGTCGATTTCGCGGCTCTGGCTCGGGCTGCACGCGCCGAGCAGGCAACGATCCTCGGTCCGGTGGAGCAGCGGGAATTCCTAGTTGCCCTTGGTCTGCTGGAGCGCGCCGAGCGCCTGAAGGCGTCCGCCACGGCAACTCAAGCCAAGGCAATCGATTCGGCCGTAGACCGGCTGACGGATGCCGGCCCGACCGGCATGGGCCGCCTGTTCAAGGTCCTGGCGGTAACCGGTCGAGACCTCGGGCCGCTGCCCGGATTTCCCGAAGCCTGAGGCTTTGCATCCGGACGGCGGCTGAGGATGTCGTCAGCCGAACGAGCCGAAACCCGCGTCGGATCCGTTCGTGGCCCGCGGCGTCGGCGGTGCCGGTGGGTTCAGGTCGGAGGGGTCGAGGTCGCCGCGTTCACGCACGACGGGATGCTCGGCAGTGCTGGGGCTCCGATGTTCCGGAGCCTCCGGCGCCTTGGTCTCGATCGGGGAGTCGTTCTCGGTCCGTCGTGACATTGCGATCCTTCTCGGAAGAATCCGGAACCCGGACTCATGCTGCAATGCAGCAAGAATCTGACGGTTCCACGACATCGTCAAGGGCCGGCCGTTCCGCTATCGAGCGCAGCAGCAGGAAAGCCAGGGAGCCGACCGTGACCGCAGGCATATATATCGAGGCGCCGGAACTCTCGTCGCAGGCCGGCGTGCGGCACGCCTTCTTCACCCGGGCCGGCGGCGTCTCGGAGGGCGTCTACGCGTCGCTCAACGGCGGACTCGGCTCGCACGACGTGCCGGAGCATGTCGGCGAGAACCGGACCCGGATGTGCGCCCAGCTCGGCCTGCCGCCGGATCGCCTCGTGAGCCTGTACCAGGTCCATTCCGCCGCGGTGGTCACCGTGGAGGCACCGTTCCCGGCTGCGGACCGCCCCAAGGCCGACGCCATGGTGACGCGGGTCCCGGGTATCGCCCTGGGCATCGCCACGGCCGATTGCGGGCCGATCCTGTTCGCCGATCCCGAGAACGGGGTGGTCGGCGCCGCCCATGCCGGCTGGAAGGGGGCATTGACGGGGGTGATCGCCGCGACGGTGCAAGCCATGGAAGCCCTCGGCGCGCGACGTCAGCGGATCGTCGCCGTGCTCGGGCCGACGATCGGGCAGGCCTCCTACGAGGTCGGCCCGGACTTCATCGCGCGCTTCCGCGCCGAGGCTCCCGGCCAGGAGCGCTTTCTGGAGCCAGGGACCCGCGACGGTCATGCGCAGTTCGATCTTCCGGGCTTCATCCTGGCGAGACTCGGTGAGGCGGAGATCGGAGAGGCCGCGATGCTCGACCTGTGCACCTATGCCGACCCGGAGCGCTTCTACAGCTATCGCCGGACCACGCACCGCGGCGAGCCCGACTACGGGCGGCTGATCTCCGCTATCGCACTGACTCCATGATGGTCATGGACGGCCCCCGTCCCGAGCGTGGCCGTTGTGTCCAGGGGGTGCGACACTTTGTCAAACCAAAATCGTGCGAAAAAGCGTGGCCATAAGCGAACCTTGACCATTCGAGCGCGTTTTGACCCATGAGGTGCCGGGGAAAAACGGCGGATTGCCAAAGGGGCCGCGACGAGCGGTCGGCGATACCGCCCGCGTAAAGCAGCCCCGGAACCGCTGGACAATTGGCAGATCCGCGTTCCGTATCGGTCCGAAAGGCCGCTGCGGAGCCACCCGTGAGGACCAGAATATGAAATCCCTGCTTCGCGCCACCACCGCCCTCGCGGGCGTCGCCCTCGCCGGTTCGGCCTTCGCCGCCGACCTGCCGCGTCGCGCCGCCCCGCCGCCGATCTTCACTCCGGTGCCCGTGTTCACCTGGACCGGCGCCTACTTCGGTATCAACGCCGGCTACGCGTTCGACGCCAGCAGCCGCTCCAACAACTCTACCTTCGTCGTGCCGGGCGGTGTCGGCCTGACCAGCGGGC
>NZ_VRVG01000118.1:0-17468 GCF_008040085.1 Methylobacterium sp. WL7
GTGCATCTATAGATTTATATAAGGCCTTTAATAATTAGTTCCTTATGGATTTGATTGAATCTTCTTAATACGGTCGCTATTTCGCAACCCTTCTAGACAATGCGGGGTTTAAATCTTAGGTTTTTATTGAATAAAGTTATCATCGTCGAGCCTATATCGTATGAAACGTCGGTTTTTAAGCGCGAGGACTGATCTGCGCTGGGGCGACGCCCCGGAGCGGTGTCCGGTCCGCGTGAATCGGCTGCCGTTCCCGAAACGTCACCCGGTCGGACGGCATGGCGGAGCCGGTCGTTCGCTTTGGACATCTCGGCGTCCGGCGCGACGGCCGCGATTGCCTTAACCTGGTCCTTAGGCGAGTCGTGGAAGGTGCCGGCGCGCTCGCCGCCGAAATGGATACCGGTTCGGCGTCAGCGAGCGCGTCGAATCCAGGACCCGAGCCGCTCCCGATGGCAACGCGATCGGGAGCGGCTCGGGTCGCACGCGCGCTTCCGAAGACGACCTGCCATGTCCCATCGTTCATCCCTGGAAACCCGGCCCGGCGGCCTCGATCCGGATCGTCCGATCCGGGAGGGCAACGCCCGGATGGCTCCGCTGTGGCAGGTGCTGGTCGGGGGCGAGGCGGTCCGCCGCCATGCGCACCTGATCCTGGCCGCCGGCGTGGCCCTGGCCCTGCTGGGCGCCGCCGTGATGATCGATGCCCTCGCGGGGGCGGTCCACATCCCGGAGCGCTGGTTCGGCCTGCTCCTGCTGGTGGACGCCCTCGGTTCGCTCGGCGCCGGCCTGATCGCCGCGGGGGCGGCCCGGCGGCTGCGGATCTTCAAGGGCCTGTTCCTGGCCGTGGCGGCCATCCTGATCATGATGGCCTCGGCCTCGAGCTTCTTCCTGCTGGCGATGCTGTTCGGCACCGTCTTCCTGGTCGACGGCACGGTCCGGATCGTCCTCGCCTACCTGCTGAAGTTCCCCGAATGGCGCACCTCGGTGGCGCTCGGCGCGCTGGGCGTCGCCTTCGGCGTGTTCCACCTGCAGCCCTGGCCGACCTGGTATGTCGGCACGGTCGGCTACTGCATCGGGATGTTCCTGGTCATCAACGGCCTGCGGCTGGCCCTGGCGGGCCTGCGCACCCGGCGGACGGCCCCGGTGCCGGTGCCGGAGGGGGCGTCGGCCCCGGGCTCCGACAGCCTGACCGTCTATGTCTGGACGCCGACCGGCCAGGCCACGACGCCGGCCACGCAGCGGCTGGTCCGGCGCTACGTCGCCTCCGTGGACGTGGCGGGGCGCTACTCCACCGGCCACGCCGCCCTCGAACTGGGGGGCGACCTCTATATCAGCCACTACCCCGCGGTGGAGATCGACCGCTCGCCGGCCAACCTCCGGTCGAGCCTGCGCGCCGGCCCCGAGAACGACGTCCCCGGCCGGTTCCTGCCGTCGCATCGCGCGGAGGTCGCGGATTGGTGCGAGGCCACCGTCGCGGTCACGCTCGACGGCGTCGACGGCCCCCGGCTGCGGGCGTTCTGGGACGCCTATCACCGCGACACGACCTACAACTTCATCAGCCGCAACTGCTCGACCACGGTCGCCCGCGCCCTGGACGTGGCGGTGGAGGGCGCGTTCAGCCGGGACGGGCATCCCTGGCGCAACCTCGCCCAGGCCCTCACCAGCCCGGAATTCTGGGCGGCGGCCCTGCTGCGCAACGGCGCCCGGTCGATGACCTGGACCCCCGGGCTGGTTCTCGACTACGCCCGGGCGCTGAGCGCCCTGGTCGATCCGGCCTCGCCCGTGACGTCCATCGCCTGGGCCAGTGTCGGCCGGCGTTTCATCCGCAACGGCCGGGTCGGGTCGCTGACACGCGTGTTCCAGCTTGCCCGGCGCCGGCCCGCATCGGGCGCGGGCCCGACCGAGGCTTGAGCGGCCTCCCTGCCCGCCCGGCTGTTGCCTATGATGTTCGCAGGTCGTTTCCGGCGAAGCGCGACCTGCTCCCTTTCCCGCACGGGCTATCGGCTTCACCCATCCCCGGATGTGGCGCGGGTCCCCTCTCCCGTGCGGGAGAGGGACAGGGTGAGGGATGCGACCTCTCCGGAAAGACCTGGTCCCTCACCCCAACCCTCTCCCGCACGGGAGAGGGGGCGCGGCGCGGCTTTGGCAAGCCGATGTGTGAACATCGTAGCCCGCACGGGAGGGGCGACCCGCGCCGCATCCGGAGATGTCTGAGTCTGTGAGGGGGGCAGGCGGCGTGCCGGGTCAGCGGGCCGTGCGGCGGGCGGCGAGGTCGCGGGCGATGGCCTGCATCACCGACAGGGTGTCGACCTCGTCCTGCTCGGCGCCGTGGTCGCTGAGCTTCACGATCACGGTCCCGGTCTCGCGGTCGACGTAGACGTATTGGCCGTAGACGCCGATCGCCGAGATGTCGCTGTCGTCGCCCCCGGGGGCGTGCCACCACTGGGCCGAGTACTGCCAGCCGTCGACATCCCGGCGGGCCGGCGTCTCGATCCGGTCGATCCAGCGGGCCGGGATGATGCGGTTCTGCCCGGCGCGGCCCTGGTCGGCCACCAGAAGCCCCAGGCGGGCGAAGTCGCGGGGCGTGGCGTTGATGCAGCAGAACGCCTTCTCGATGCCGCCGGCCCGGTCGAGGTTCCAGGTCGCGTCGGCCTGGGCGCCCATCGGCTTCCAGATCCGCTCCGAGAGCAGGTCCGCCAGGGGCTTGCCCTCGACCCGCGCCAGGATCAGGCCGAGCAGCTCGGTGTCGATGCTGCGGTAGCGGCCCTGGCTGCCGGGCTTGAACGCCAGGTGGGCGTTGTCCCGCACGAAGGCGGTGATGTCCCGCGTCAGGTACATCCCGGCGGTGCCGGTGAGCGGATGCTGCGGGTCGTAGTTCTCCGGCACGGCGATCCCGCTCGTCATGTCGAGGAGGTCGCGCACGGTGATCTGGCCGAAGACCGCGCCGTGCCGCAATTCGGGCAGTAGGGCCGAGACCCGGTCGGTCTCCGCGAGCTTGCCGCCCGCCACCGCGGTGCCGACCAGCAGCGACACGATCGACTTCGCCACCGACCAGGACGGGAACAGCGTCGCCGGTCCCGTGCCGGGCCGCTGCCATTCGTGGATCAGCACCCCGTCCTGCACCACCAGGAAGGCGTTGGTGTGCGTCTCCGCCAGCATCGTCGCGAGCGGAACCGTCTGGCCCTTCCAGGAGACGCGCTCCAGGATCGGGCTCGGCCGGAACGCCAGGTCGCGGGCCCGCTCGGGCGCCTGCACCACCCGGCTGGGGAACCAGGGGCCGATCGCGGACGGCTCGAGGACCGCCAGGGCCGCCAGCGTGACCGGATTCGGGACGTCGATCAGCGCGGTGGCGGTCCAGGCGCAGCCCGCCGCCACGACGCCGCCGGCCGCGGCGATCGCGCCCCAGCGCGCGCCCCGCCGGCGGCCCGGACGGGGGCGGGCCGAGGCTTCCGGGATCGCGGGCGACGCAGTCATGGTGGATCGGTATCGCTCTGGATCGGCACTGTCGTGGCGCCGTCGGCCGGGGCCTCGGTGCGCGCGGCGACCATGATGAGGAGGCGTTAACGAAGGGCCAACCCGGCCGGACGTTGAATTCGGGGCTCCGCCGCGCGTGCCCGGCGCGGGGAATTCGAAAATCTTCATCGATTCGGCGGAAAAGGACTCCCGAACCCTCGCGGCACCTTATGGGGGGAGGCTGCCGCGCACAAACTGCGACCCGCCGTCCTTGTCTGATCGTCCCTGGCGATCCGAAGAACCGTTGTTCACTTGAAGCTGGCTCCGCGCCTGCACAAAAGGTCTTCCGCGCGATGAACCCTTACCTGATCCTCGGGCTCGCGATCGGCGCGGAGGTCACCGCCACCCTGGCGCTGAAGGCCGCCGACGGCCTGACCAAGCCGGGGCCGACCCTGATCGTGGCGGTCGGCTACGGCACCGCCCTGTGGCTGATGTCGAGCAGCATGGACATGCTGCCGATCGGGGTGGTCTACGCGATCTGGTCGGGGGTCGGCATGATCGGCGCCGCGCTCGGCGGCGCGTGGCTGTACGGCGAGGCGATCAGCCCGACCATGCTGGTGGGGATCGCGATCATCGCGGTGGGCGTGGCCATCCTGGCGTCCGGGCAGGGCCAGCACTGAGCCGGATCTCCCCGGGCCGCCGGGTCCGCGCTCAGAAGCGGCCCGCGATGGTGAGGCGCACGGCCGTGGGCTCGACCGGGTGGAACACGCGGTCGGTCAGGCCCTCGGCGGGCTCCCCGGGCAGGCGCGAGACGTAGGCGTAGGTGATCTGGTCGGACCGGCTGTTGGTCAGGTTCAGCACGTCGAGGGAGACGCTGACCCCGTTCTCGAAGGCGTAGCCGACCCGGCCGTTGAACAGGGCGGTCGGGCGCGAGCGGATGGAATTGTCCTCGATCAGCGGGCGCGGCCCGAAATACCGGAACCGCAGGGAGCCGAACCAGCCGAGCGGCTCGCCGAAGGTGATGCCGGCCGACGCGATGGTGGTGGGCGCCTCCGGCACCCGAGTGCCGACCGGGTCGACGTCGGAGAACCGGGCGTTGGTGATCGTCAGGTCGCCCTCCAGCGACAGGAACGGCGTGAGCGCGTAGCGGTTCGTCCACTCGACCCCGAAGCGCCGGGTCGGGCGGCTCGGCTCCGTGGTGCCGGTGTCGCCCTGGAACAGGTTTTCGGACGCGAAGTCGAGCCGGAACAGGGCGAGGCTCGTCTCCAGCCCGGCGATCGAACGGTTGCGCAGCCCGACCTCGTAGCCGGTCGAGGGCACCAGGAACGGCGCGCGGGCGATGTTGAACAGGGGGCTCGCCGGATCGACGGTGGCGGTCACCCCGCGCACGTCGTTCGAGTGGAAGCCGCCGCCGTAATTCACGTAGAGTTCGGTGTCGAACCACGGACCGAGGGTCAGGCCGAGCTTCGGGTTGACGATGGCATCGCGCGCCCGCCCGGAATTGGCCGGCGTGTCCGAGGCGACGCGGGCCGCGTAGCCGTCGGCGCGGAAGCCGAGGCTGGTGCGCAGCCAGTCGGTCCAGCGCACCCGGTTGTCGAAATAGAAGGCCCCGCTCGTCTCCAGCACCCGGTCGTCGAGCACCCCCGAGCGGTATTGCCGGTTCGTCGTGTTGAACAGCCCGACCCGGATGCTGTCGGTCCGGGTCTGCACGCCGACCTCGTTCTCCATCGGGCGCCCGAACAGGTCGCCCTGGAAGATGTGCAGCGCCTCGCCGCCGCCGATGATGCGCTGGTCGAGCTGGTGGAACTGGTCGCCGCTGACCGGATCGTTGAGGACATAGGTGAAGTCGTTGAACAGGTTGAGCTGCGAGCGGATCACGTAGGCCGAGGCCCGGGTCAGGCCGGTTTCGTCGGTGCTGCTGAAGCGGCCGGACAGCGAGAAGCGGCTCGTATCGCCGCCATCCGTGGGGTTGATCGTGCCGTAGCGGCCGATCAGCCCCTGCGCGACCGCCCGCTCGGGGATCTGGTTGGTGGCGGTCCAGCGGCCCGCATAGGCCATGCCGGTGACCGAGAATCCGTCGAGCGCCGTGCCCTGGCTGTAGCGGGCGACGGTGCTGATCTTGCGCAGGGCGTCCGGGACCACCCAGGGCCCGTCATAGACCTGCGCGTCACCCGCAACCAGAAGGTTGCCGTCGCCGAGCGGGGTCGAGGCGATGCTGAGCGCCCGCTTGTAGCCGAAGCTGCCGATGGCGGTGAGCGCGAGGTTCTTCTGGACGGTGTCGAGATAGTCGATCCGCACCGAGCCGGCGGAGGCGAAGTCGCCGTCGCGGACGAAGTACGGCCCCTTGTGGAACTCCACCGCGCCGACGAGTTCGGGGATCAGGAAGTTGATGTCGGCATAGCCCTGGCCGTGGGCGTGGGTGCGCATGTTGAGCGGCATGCCGTCCAGGAACAGGGCGATGTCGGTGCCGTGATCGAGGTTGAAGCCGCGCAGGAAGAACTGGTTGGCCTTCCCCTCCCCGCTGTGCTGGGTGACGATCAGGCCCGGCACCGCCTCCAGCACCTCGCCGGGACGCGTCACCGGCCGGCTGTTGAGCTGGGCGCCCGTGATCACCCCCGCGCTGGCGGAATCCACGGTCAGGAGCGGGCCGCCGATGCCGGTCACGCCGCCGACATAGCCGGCACTCGCGGCCACCCCGCCCCGCGGCGGCGCGGAAGGCTCCGCGGTGACCGAGATCTCGTCGAGCGTCGCCTCGGCGTCCGGGCTCGGCCGGGTTCCGTCCCGGGCGGAGGCCGCCGGAGGCAGCAGGGCGAGGGCCGTCAGCACGGACAGTTTCAAGAGCGCACAGCGCGGGACAGGATGGGGCACCGGACCTCGGGCGACGGCAGTGGCACGTCACCGCGAACGAGGCCGCGCCGACCGCGCTCGCGCGGGCGTCCCGGCACCCGCCAGGACACCCCGCCCAGCGCGTTTCGCGTGTGACCACGACGGACGGCAGGTCTCCTGGCTCACGGGTCGCAGCCCTCCCGTCGTCTTCCCGGGCGAGGCGGCCCAGTGACGTGGTGACGAGAAGGCTCACCGCTTACAGTTGCGGGGGCAGCCGCGGCTTCGGGGAAGCCCCCCTCACCGCGTTCCCTTTTGATCCCCGAAGGGAACCGTCCCGGCCACATTCCGGCCAAGGCGTGGGTCCCGTCAACGTCCCGGCACCGGTTGGCGGCGTGTGTGTCTATCGGATGACACCGGGCCCCCGCCCGGCTCCCGGTTCCGCCGGAAGAATCCGCCGCCCGCGGGGCTGCTCCCTCGGATCCCGGACGCTCGGGGGCGACGCTATGGTTTTGGCACCGCAGCGTTTTTCCGGCCGGACCTGCGGCTCCCGCTGCGGCCCCGGTCCGTCCCCCGGGGGGCCGCGTTCCAGGGCCATCCGCCGGTCCGCCAGCGCGGGCAGGCCGGCGTTCGGGGCGGTCCACGCATGACGGCCCGCCACATCCTCGCCGCGAACGTGCACACAAGCTTGGCGCGTACAACGATCGAGTGTGGCGACGCCGGGATGGGCGATCGCCCTGCCCCGAGGCCGGAGGACGGAGCGCTGATGCATGCAGGGTAGCGAGAGGATCAAGGCCGTTTCCGGGCTGGTCGCGCTGGCGCTCGCCGGCGGGCTCGGTGCGTGCAACACCGCGTCACCCCTGACCACAGGATCGATCCCCGACCGCAAGCCGTCGATGGTGGTCACCGACGCCGAGCGCGACTGCCTCGGCCGGGCCATGTATTTCGAATCGAACCGCAGCGACGAATCCGGCCTGCTGGCGGTCGGCACCGTGGTCATGAACCGGATGGAGGCCGCGATCTTCCCGGGCGGCATCTGTGCCGTGGTCGGGCAGCCCGGGCAGTTCGCCCCCGGCGTCCTGACCAAGCCGATGCAGGACCGCGACCTTCAGAAGGTGGCCGACGCCGCCGACGCGGTGCTGGCGGGCGAGCGGCACCCGAAGGTCGGGAAGGCGATGTATTTCCACACGGCCGGCCACCACTTCCCGTACAAGAACATGCACTACGTGGCCGTGGCCGGCGGCAACGCCTTCTACGAGAAGCGCAACACCCGCGCCGCCAAGGCGGAAACGCCGGCGCCCGCCGCCCTGCCCCCGTCGGTGTCGAGCTACGCGGCCGGCCCGGCTGCGCCGACGCGCTAAAGCCGTGCCCGACCGCGTTGGGTCGGGAACGGCTCTAAGCTCTTGTTTTGACGCGCGTTCCTGCGACGAACCGGAGCCACGTCGTCGGAGCGCGACCTCGAGCCGCGCGCGGCAGGCGCAACGATCCGGACGGCCCTGCCGGATCCGGATCGCGGTTCCAGCCGGGGTCCCTCCCCTTTTCGCGCGCCTGCGCCCCGTGACAATCCGCTCGCGTCGCGTGCGGATCCCGCCGCGCCCGATACATCGGGACGCGGTTCCCGCCAGGGACGCGGATCCACCGGCATAGAACGAGCCGGTGTTGTCGATCGCACCATCTTGACCGGTCATGGCAGATGAAGTGACATCGCGCGCGACGGTAAATCTGTTGATCGGCTTCGCGACCCGCGGAGGCGCGATTTACATCGCCGGACGACGCCTTAGCTTGTCGGTTAGAACTACCCACGAATCACGGATCTGCCGCCGATGATCGCCCACAGGGTAGCGCTCGCTGGTGCGGTCCTCATCCTGAGCATCGCACCGGCAGCCTCTCAGTTGCGCCGCCCGATGACCTGTACGGAGGACGTGTCGGTGGGGCTCGACGCGGCCCCGGGCCCCGAGGGCGCGAAGCCGCAGCCGCACCGGGCGCGGACCTTCTCGATGGTCTCCGGCGGCGGCTTGCTGACCGTCCTCTCCGCCGGGCGCTCCGACTATTACGAATGTCAGGTGGCGTCGCCGCGCTTGAACGAACGGACGCCGCGCAACGCGATCAAGTGCCAGAACGGCGTGTATTTCCTTCTGATCGACCTGAACAAGCTGAACTTCGTCGAGGCGCAGCTGAATCCGGAGGACCGCGGCGAGATCAGGATGAGCTACGGAAGCTGCAAGATCCTCTGACGGCGCTCAATCCATCCGGATCAGGATGTAGGCCGAGACCGCGATGATCGCGATGGTCACCGCGAACAGCAGAAGCGTCTTGGCGAACGCGCCGTCGGGCGGGTCTGGTGCGTCGTTCATCCTGCTCCCCCAGCCCCGGAAGGATGGTGGCGTTTGCCGTCTTGCTCAACGTATGAGCGGCCAATAGGCAGCATCCGCATAGAGTGGTCAGTAATCTGCGCTGTTGGCGCTGAAGAATCCGTTTCTCGTCCGCGTCTCTCGACGCCCGGCCGAAAGCGACGCGACCTGCTGCGGGGCGGATCGGCGCCGGCCACCGTGACCGAGCGTGGCCGCGGCCACCCCCGGTCGAAGGGGCATCACCGGCAGAACTGCGTCGCCGCCGGGGTCCATTGCCCGAATCCGGTCGCGACCATGTTGGCGACAACCCGGCAGATATACTGTTTCTGCGCCGCATTGTTGTTCGGCCCGGCATGGTAGCGGGCCACCGCCATCGTCCAGCTGCCCTCGCGCTTCTTGAGCTCCTGGAGGAATTGGGTGGCGTACTCGACGTTCGCGTGCGGGTCGATCATGGCCTCGACCGAGCCGAACTTGCCGCCGTGATAGAGGTGGTTGATCTGCATGCAGCCGAGGTCGATCAGGCGGATGCCCTTGCTGCGCGCTTCCGTGAAGCGGGCGATCACGTCCCGCGGCCCCGTCCCGAAATAGGCGGTTCCGGCGATGTTCATGGCGTAGGGCTGGAGGGAACCGCGCTTGCCGGTCTCGGTCAGGCCGACGGCGTAGAGCACGCCCAGCGGCACGCCGTAGCGGGCGGAGGCGCGCCCCATCTCGGCCTCGCAGACATTCGCGGCGGCCGGGACAGCGCTAGAGATAAATGCCGCCGTCGCGAGGACGTACCGCTTCATCCGTCCGTTCTCCTTCGCGTCTGTTGCCGGCCTGGCGCTGCGCGTCCTGCCGCTGTCTGGCGCCCTCGTTGCCGGGGCGGGCCCCGCCGTCGGCGAACGACGGGGACGCCTGCGATTGCGAGCCGCCCGACGCGGTCGACGCCTCGGCGGGGCGCGCCTGCCCGACGGTGACCTCGGCCTGGTAGCTGCTGTGGCTCAGGAGGTCGGTGAGGATCGCCGCATCCTTGTGCAGCAGCGCGGCGGTCTCCGGCTGCGAGGCGCGCAGATGGGTTTCGAGCTGGCCGTTGGAGAGCCGCATCTCCACGGTGACGACCCCGAGATCCTCCGGCCGAAGCTGGATCTTGAGGACGCGCAGCGGCCCGTCCGGGACGCCGCCGGCCGTCGGATCGGCGTGGATCCGGCCCTGCGCGGCGGCGGCCGCGGTCGCGCGCTCGAGCTCCTCCCGGATGGCCGTGGCGATCATCGGCAATGATCCGGCGGGCAGGCTCGTGGCGGTCCCGGTCCCGTCGCGCGATGATCCGGCCGACGCCGCGGCATCCTCGGCGTGCTCGCCGATGGAGGCGAGAACGGCCCGCTCGACCCCGGAGACCACGCGGCCCGGCGCGGGTGCGATGCCCGCCGGCTTCTGGGGGCCGGCCTCGGCGTCGATTGCCGTGGCCGCGCGCCGCGGATCCGGCTCCGACCGGACCGGCGGCTGAAGCTTCAGCGCCGCCGCGGCATTCAGGGCCGGCAGCGCGGACCGGGTGCCTTGCGGATCGAGGACGCCGAGCGCGGGGCCGGCAGGCTCTGCCGGCCCCGCGCTCGCAGGCTCGGGCGCCGGCGCGCCGCCCGCGACGACGGGCTGGAAATGAACCGCGCGGCCCAGCACCGCGACGTTGCCCGCAGCGGCGCGAAGGACCTTCGCGACGTCCGCGTGCGTGGGTCCTTCCGCGTGCGTGGGTCTGTCCGCCCGCGTGAGGCCGTCTGCGCGCGTGGGGCCGTCCGTGGGCGCAGGTTCGTTCCTGCGCGCGGGCTCGTCCGCATGCGTGGCCTCATCCGTACTTGTGGGTCCGTCCGCGCGCGTGGCCTCGTTCGTGTGGGGTGGGTCCGCATCCACGCTCCCGGCCAGGGCCGATGCGGATCCCGATGACGGTTCGCGAACCGGCGCTCCCGTGGAACCGAGTGCGGACGCCGACAGGCTTCCGGTTCCGGGAACGGTCGGTGCCGCAGCAGGCCGATCCCGGGTGGCCGTCGCGGATTCGGAAGAAGCCGCGGTGAGAGCGGGCGGTGCCGCAACGCGCAGGAGATCTGCCACCAGGGCTGCGGCAGAGCCTGCCGGCATTCCGGGTGCGGCCGGGGCCGCGACGGTTGCCTCCGGAACAGCATCGCCCTCGGCGTCGTCGGGCTTGGCCTTCGCGGCGTCGTCCTTGGCCGGGGACGCCGGACCGGTCCCCGAGAGCTCGCGCAGGACAGTCCCGAAGGCGCTCTCGCGTCCCGTCCCCTGCTGCGGCGCATCGCCGTTCGCATTGGCCGGCACGATCTCGCGATCCGGCTTCGGGGTGGGATTCGGAACCGCGGCGGAGATCGGATTCACGGGTTTGACTTCCGAAGGAGTTGATCGATCCGGCCAATCATGGCCTCGGCTTTGGGGATCAGGCTGCCGGGTTCGTCGGCTGCCGCCTGGACCTGCGCACGCTTCGACGATTCGGCATCCGGCGGGGTGGCGGACCGGGCCAGCCCCCGTCCGATCTGGTCGGCCATCGACAGGGCGGCGTCGAGGAGTTGGACGTCGCGCGCCGGCAGCCTCGCCCGGTCCACCGCTTTGAGCTTCTGCAGGGCCGTCTGGAACGTCGCCAGGGTCACGATCTCGGCGGCCGCGCGGTAGAGCTGGGCCTGGGTCGCTTCCAGGCTTTCCGGGGCGCAGAACAGCAGCGCCTTGTCGGCCGCCATGAGCGCCGTGCCGGTCTTGCCCTCCTGGACCGCCGTCCGGGCGATCAGCAGGTAGAGATCTCGCCGGCTCTCGGGCGCGAGTTCGTTCATGATCCGGGTGAAGGCAGCGAAGCGGGCCTCGTCCTGGCCGAAATTTAGCTGCGTCAGCTGATAGGCGAAGCGTTGCCGGAAGTTGCCCGCGTAGATCGAGTGCTGGAAGCGGCGCAGGTACTGGATGGGTAGGACGTCGAATTTCTTTAGGTCACGGTGGCGTTCGCCAGGGCCCTGCCCAGGGTCGAGATGACCATGCCATGCTCCTATGGCCTGTCGTCACTTGATCGAGTCGGGCGAGGCAGCGAGCAGAAGACACCTGTGAAGCTGCGGGCGGTTTTCTCATCTCGGGTCGCGACGGCGCGCTACTCCTTGAGTCGCGCCCAGAGGCGCTCGTTGATGTTGCGGTTGGGGTAAATTAACTCGGGGCAGGCATTCGGTGCCTCGTTGCGCTTGGTTGGGATTGCAATGCGCGCGTTGGGGTTCCATCGCGCGTCACGGTGTTGCTTTATGCCGTAAAACGGTTGGCGACAGGGTTTAGGTTATAGATGCCGGTATGCTGCCTGGGACGGGTGAACGGCAGTCGCGGACGCGGCATAGGTTGAAGACTAGCTCTGCAATCAGAACTACCTTTCAGAAATCGACCTCGACGAGTGCCAATATTCTTGGTCGATCGCCGGGCATGCGTGGGTAATGAGGACTGGCTCGGCAAAATGGGAGCCATTTTATTTATGAAAACTGTGCAACAATTGGGCCCTTTCATTTGCCGATGAGGAAAAAGAGTTTTTCGCGACACTCAGTGATAGCTGGTCTGACAGTCAGATTTTATTTTTCGCGAATCCGGGGGGGGTCAAAACACAACTGGGGCGAATCTGGGAGATATTTTCGTATTTGGACTCATCGGGCTCGGCGATGACCTATGTGCTATTTAAGTTTTTCGGTCCCTAAGGTGGTAGACAATCCCCCGCCTTACCGACACAGCACCTGTATCGGCGAGATCGCTGGCACGCCGCTCACTGTTCGCGGGATTGGCCCGGGGCCCACCGCAATTAGATGTTTGGTCCCGGCATGTGGTGTGACGGATTGAGCCTGAAGCGTTCGGGCTCTTTCGTCCAGGTCTGGCAGATAAATTCGTAGGGGGTGAGGCCTCGCAGGGTCTCCAGCCGGCGACCGTAGTTGTAGGCTTCCACGAACAGTTGCAGGTGGCGGCGCAGCTCGTCGTGGTCGGTGTAATGGTAGCGCTTGACCGTGGCGTCCTTGATGGTGCGGTTCATCCGCTCGACCTGGCCGTTCGTCCACGGGCAGCGTGGTTTGGTCAGGCGATGCTCGATCTTGCTCTGCTCGCAGGCCCATTCGAACGAGTGCCAGCGGTAGATGCGCGGCTCGTCGCGCTCTGCCCAATAGGCAGCTGCCTTGGCCTCGGCCTCCGCGTTCACCGGCTTGTTGTCGGTGAACTGAATGCCGTTGTCGGTCAGGACCGTGTAAATCGTGTAGGGCACGGCCGCGACCAGATCGCGTAGAAAGGCCGCTGCGATCCGTTGTGTCGCCTTCTCGTGAAGTTGAACGAAGGCAAATTTGCTCGTGCGGTCGATGGCAACGAACAGGTGGAGCTTGCCTTGTTCGGTGCTGACCTGTGCGATGTCGATGTGGAAGTAGCCGATCGGGTAGGCTTTGAAGCGCGAACGCTTGGGCTTGTCGCCGTCGACCTCCGGCAGTCGACTGATGCCGTGACGCTGGAGACAGCGATGCAGACTTGAGCGGGTCAGGTGCGGAATGCTGGCCTGAAGCGCGGAGAGGCAGTCATCCAGTGGCAGCAGGGTATGCCGGCGAAAGGCGACGATGACCGCCTCGTGCACCAGGCTCAGCACCGTGGAGTGAGGCTCCTTCGGTCCCATCCGCGCATCGGTGCTGGTCGGACGTGACCGCCACTTCTGCACGGTGGTCGGGCTGATCCCATAGTGCTTCGCGGCGGCTCTCACGCTCTCTCTACGAGCTTGGATTGCCCGACGGACCGTCTCAGTCGTTGTGGCGCTGCCGTGGAGAACCTGTCCCATAGCGCGTCCCTCCATGTGGCACCAGATGTATCACCACACGGCGGGACCAAACATCTGGCAGGCAGCGTCTTGACGTCGGTGGCCGGTGTCGTCTCCGGCCGAGACGCGGCTCCGAACATACCGGCAGCCCCGTCGAGAAGCTGACCCTTCCACGTCGTGATCTGGTTGGGATGGACATCAAAGTGCTGGGCCAACTCGGCCAGGGTTTTCTCCCCCCGTAGGGCGGCCAGAGCCACTTTCGCCTTGAAGGCCGGGAGGTGGTTCCAGCGCTGTCGCTTGCTCATCGTCGCTCCTGATCCGCAGCCATCTTGGCCGCCGTCAGGCAGAAATTCCACTCAGCCCCGCTGTGCAGATTACCCGAGCCACCTCTACGCCCTCATGGTGCTGGCCAAGGGGAAGGATCTGCTCGCCCTGCACATCCGCGAGATCGCCGAGAAACACCGGATCGAATTCGTCGTTGACAAGACCCTGGCCCGGGCGATGTACGACGCGGTCGAGATCGACCAGGCGATCCCGACGGCATTCTGCCGCGCGGTTGCCAACCTCCTCATCTATATTATGACACGCAAGCGTCGCTGAGACCGGGCCGAGGTTCCCCCGCGCCGGCCCAGGGCGTCACGCGTCCCTGCGCTTGGCCGCCCGGCGATAGCGGTGCAGGACGAACTCGGTGTAGCCGTTCGGCTGGGCCGCGCCCTCGAAGACCAGGGCCTGCGCGGCCCGGAAGGCCGGCCCGTCGAAATGCGGTCCCATCGGCCGGTAGGCCGGGTCGCCAGCGTTCTGGCGGTCCACGATGCCGGCCATCCGGCGCAGGGTCTCGGCGACCTGCGCGCGGTCCACGATCCCGTGCCGCAGCCAGTTGGCGATGTGCTGGCTGGAGATGCGCAGGGTGGCGCGGTCCTCCATCAGCCCGACATCGTGGATGTCGGGCACCTTCGAGCAGCCGACGCCCTGGTCGATCCAGCGGACCACGTAGCCGAGGATGCCCTGGCAGTTGTTGTCGAGCTCCTCGCGGACGGCCTCCGGCGCGAACGGCTCCGTGGCGAGCGGCAGAGTCAGCATGGCGGCGCGGGTCGCGGGCGCCCGGTCGCGGAGCTCCGCCTGGCGGGCGCGCACGTCGGTCCGGTGGTAGTGGAGCGCGTGGAGCGTGGCCGCGGTTGGGGACGGGACCCAGGCCGTGTTGGCGCCGGCCTCCGGATGGTCGCCCTTGGCCGCCAGCATCGCCGCCATCCGGTCGGGGGCGGCCCACATGCCCTTGCCGATCTGGGCGTGGCCCGGCAGCCCGCAGGCCAGCCCGGCATCGACGTTGCCGTCCTCGTAGGCCCGGATCCAGGCGGTGGCCTTCATGGCATCCTTGCGGACCACCGGGCCGGCCTCCATGGCGGTGTGGATCTCGTCCCCGGTGCGGTCGAGGAAGCCGGTGTTGATGAAGAACAGGCGGTCGGCGGCGGCGGCGATCGCGGCCCGGAGGTTCGCGCTGGTGCGCCGCTCCTCGTCCATCACGCCGATCTTCAGGGTCCGCGGCGCCAGCCCCAGCAGCGCCTCGACCCGGCCGAACAGCGCCACCGCGAACGCCACCTCGTCGGGCCCGTGCAGCTTCGGCTTGACCATGTAGACCGAGCCGGCCCGGCTGTTGCGCAGCAGGCCGGTGCCCTTGATATCGTGGAGCGCGATCAGCGCGGTGATCGCCGCGTCCAGCATCGTCTCGGGGATCTCGGCCCCGTCGAGCGTCACGGCGTCCGTGACCATGTGGTGCCCGACATGGCGCACCAGCATCAGCGACCGGCCCGGCAGGGTCAGGACGCCGCCGTCGGGGGCCGTGTAGGTCCGGTCCTCGGCGAGCCGCCGCGCGATGGTGCGGCCGCCCTTGGGCAGGTGTGCGACGAGGTCGCCGCGCATCAGGCCGAGCCAGCTCCGGTACACCGCGACCTTGTCGGCGGTGTCCACGGCGGCGACCGAATCCTCCATGTCCATGATGGTCGAGAGGGCGGATTCGAGCACCACGTCGGCGATGCCGGCCGGATCGGTGCGGCCGATCGGGCTGGTCCGGTCGAGCCGGATCTCGATGTGCAGCCCGTGATGGCGCAGCAGGATGTTCTCGGGCGCCTGCGCGGCGCCGGTGTAGCCGGCGAGCGCGGCCCCGTCCGCCAGCCCGGCCGCCCGGCCGCCGCGATCGACCGCGAGGCGTCCCGCCGTCACCGCGAAGCCGGTGGCCTCGGCCCAATTGCCCTCGGTCAGTGGCGCGGCCGCGTCCAGGAACGCCTTGGTGTAGGCGACCACCGCCGCCCCCCGGGCCGGGTTGAAGCCCTGGCCCGGGGCGCGTTCGCCGTCCTGCGGGATCGCGTCGGTGCCGTAGAGCGCGTCGTAGAGGCTGCCCCAGCGGGCGTTGGCGGCGTTGAGGGCGTAGCGCGCGTTCGAGATCGGCACCACGAGCTGCGGGCCGGCGATCTCGGCGATCTCCGCGTCCACGTCCGCGGTGGTGACCCGCACGGCCTCCGGCTCCGGCTGCAGGTAGCCGATCTGCGCCAGGAACGCCGCGTAGGCCACCGGATCGTGCGGCTGGCCCCTTCGGTCGCGATGCCAGGCATCGATGTCGGCCTGGAGCGCGTCGCGCCGGTCGAGCAGCGCGCGGTTGCGCGGCGCGAGGTCCCGCAGGATCGCGGCGAAGCCCGACCAGAACCGGTCCGCGCTCACGCCCGTCCCGGGCAGCGCCTCCTCGGACACGAAGCGGCGGAGGTCTTCGGCGACGACGAGGCCCGACATGGCGATCCCCTGGGCTGACGCGCGACGTTGAGAAAAACTTGAGCGGCGCGTGAAGAATCTTTGACGCCCCAGCGATAGGACCCTTGGCTCCGGCGAAAAAGGCGCCAAAAGAGATTTGATTCTTTCCGCGACGTTGAGAATGCGGATCCCACCCCCATGCACGACCACAGCGACCTGGAGATCTTCGCCCGGGTGGTCCGGGCCGGCAGCCTGACCCGGGCCGGGGCCGAACTCGGCCTCTCGGTGGCGGTGGTCTCGAAGCGCCTGAAGCGTTTGGAGGAGCGGCTGGCGGTGCGGCTTCTGCATCGGACCACCCGGCGGGTCGCGCCCACCGATGTCGGCCAGGAGTTCTTCCAGAAGATCGCTCCGATCGTCGATTCCATCGCGGAGGCCGAGACCCTGGTGTCGCAGCGGGCCTCCCGGGCGCGGGGCACCCTGCGGGTGACGGCCCCCACCTCGTTCGGGCGGCTGCACATCGTCCCGCATCTGCGGAGCTTCTTCACGCTCCATCCCGAGATCGTCCTGAACCTGGAACTCAGCGACGATTTCGAGCCGATCGTGGAGCGCGGCTACGATCTCGCGATCCGGGTCGGCGCCCTGGAGAGTTCCGGGCTGACCGCGTTGCGCCTCGCCCCGGTGCGGCGGGTTCTCTGCGCGCGCCCGAGCTACCTCGACGCGGCCGGGCGCCCGGCCGACCTCGACGACCTGCGCGGCCATGTCTGCCTCGCCACCGAGAACCAGAACCCGTGGCGGCTGGTCGGGCCGGACGGGCCCTGCACGGTGGGCGCCGCCGGGCCGCTGCGCACCCATTCCAACGAGGTCGTGCGCGAGGCGGTCATCGGCGGGTTGGGCATCGCCCTGCGCTCCACCTGGGACGTCCACGCGGAACTGCGCAGCGGCCTGCTGGAGGTGGTGCTGCCCGCCTACACGGCCGCCGCGCAGGCCGGCATCTACGCGGTCTATCCGAGCCGCGCCTTCGTCCCGGGCAAGACCCGGGCGTTCCTCGACTTCCTGAAGCGCACCTACCGGTCGAGCGCCGCCTGGCCGGAGCCGTGAGGCGCCCTGCCCCGCTCACCGGGGGGTAATGGATTTGGCTCGGGCCCTCTTCCCGTGGGAACGGGCGGATTCACTGAACGAAGTTGGGATCGTCCCTGGCTGCAAGAGAAGTCTCGTCGAACCCGGCACGCGCCCTCCCTCCCCCCTCTGCGGGCAGGGCTATCGCATTTGGCTGATGAGGCTGAGCAAGTATGTGTCGTTCCATGCGGCGCGCTTGATTTTGGCGCGGATGG